>CANRDB010000055.1 GCA_947629315.1 uncultured Bacilli bacterium | reverse complement strand
ATAAACTGGTACAATAATTGATACTGTTACTTTATTCATGGAAATTCTCCTATCTACTTTTTTAAAAATCGTGTTTTCCTTTTCTTTTATTTTCTGGTGGCAGTTTCATGTAATCTCCATAAATTGTCTTTAACATATATTCAGCTTCTTGCGGAACAGGTGCTTCAAAATCTTCAAACTTCACATATCTAGGTTTTCCAAACAACTCCGCTGGGAATGTCTCTTTTCGAACATGATAATAACTACCAAAATTAGTCATATATTTTCTCTCGTCATGATGATATCTCATTTCAATCTTTTTTACTTTCTTATGAATTTTTTCAACCGAAATAAAATAGGAATAAAATTTTAGAGTTAAATCCGATAATTTGACACGCTTGGTTACTCTTTGTTTGACAAATAACAATCTACGGTAAAATTTCAACTGACGATATTGTTTATCTAATTGTTTTAAAGAATTCGAAGTATAATCTAGTGGGAAAACATCAATATAAGGGCCTAAATTCTTAGTATATTTTGAAAACATCTCCTGCTTAAACTTCGTTTTATCTAATAATCTTATCTTTGGAGATAATACCCAATATCCTTTAATATTTTGAATAGATTGAACCTCTAAATTCTTAGGTAATATGTCTTTAGCATTTTTTAAAAACCGTTCTAAATCATCCCTCGGCATCAAAATATCTACATCATCATCCCAAGGAATAAATCCTTGATGACGGATAGCCCCTAACATAGAGCCTTCTCCTAGATAGTAAGTAATATGATGTTCCCGACACGCTTTATCTACTTCTTTTAAGATTTGTAGTTCATATAACTGTAATTCTCTTATTTCCTGTAGCATTTTATGTTCAAATTCTTTATCTTCTTCTATTTTCGTTAAATACATCGTACGAACCGATTGTTCATCATAAAAACTATGTCTACTGTTTTGTCTCGCTACAAGAGGAAGTTGCTCGTAATCTCCATATATTTTTTTGAGTAACTCCTCTGCCTGACTAGGGATAGGAAACTTTCCATCTTCAAATTCCACATATCTAGGTTTTCCATAAATCTCTTTTTTTACAATTTGTCTAGATGGTTGATAAGAACTAGCGAGATTTACCATATAATCCGCATCACTAGAATATTTAGTCATTAACTTCTTTAACTGACGATGATAATGATGAGTCGAAACAAAATGAGATTTCCATTTTTGAATTCTTTCCTTCCATGATTTTGCCTTGACAACATCACATTTCAAATATAAGGATTTTTGAATTTTCTGAATCTTTTTGCATGTTTTATTCCATTCTTTTGAATCATCAGTATGAAAATAATCAATTGGAAAAATATCCATAAATGGTCCAGAATATTGTTCATCAAACTTATCTCCTTTATTGATAAATCCATGATTATCTACTAGAACAATTTTAGAAAATGGAAAATAATATCGATTGGAGCTTTGTTCATTTAAAAGAACATACTCTTTTTTTAATTGGTCTGATACAATGGATAAAAATTTTTCATAATCTTCTCGTGGCATAGCGATATCAATATCATTATCCCAAGGAATAAATCCTTGATGTCGAATAGCGCCTAAAAGAGTACCTTTACTTAAATAGTACGTAATATGGTTTTTCTGACAAATACGATCTACTTCTTTTAAAATGTCTAATTCTAATAATTGTAATTCCCGCAATCTTTCATGACTCACATAATACTGTTCATTAGTCTTAGGAGAGTGATGTAATATAGATTCCTTGATAAATCGTACCATTTTTTTAATCAATCGCTGAAAAATTAAATAGAAATACATCAAAATAGGATGATATAAAAGACGAGTATAAAATCTCTTTTTGATGAGTCTCATACCCCATTTATTTTTTCGAATATTCGGTAAATTCTTTTTCACAAACTTACAGAATTGATGGTAAAAACGAATTCGTGTTCCGATGGTTCCATTATCGACTACTTGCTCCATAGTCATCAGAATTTGGGAATAACAGACTTTCTCCATACATAGTAATACTTTCGTATTCTTCGTATGAGATGGATAAAAGTCTAGTATATTCTTAGTAGACAGAAAAACATTCATTGCCGTCTTGTTTATGTTATTAGAAGAATCTTCCTCAGGAACACGACAAATATAAAGCCCCTTTGCTACTGCCGAGATTTTCTTAGCGCATAATAAAACTTGATAACTAAGAGAAACATCTTCGCATCTCTCACTTGAAAACTGAAAATCATTTTCTATCCAAAAACTTTTTCGATAAATTTTATTCCAAACGTAATCCTGACTACTAAGAAGAATATCTGGATTTTCTTCGATACTACAATCGTATTCTTCCCCTTCCATCACAACATGTTTGAGAGACAAAGTAAAAGAATCATTCTTATAAAAATCGCAGAAAACAATATCTGAATTCTGTTGGTTAGCTTTCTGATAGAGCAAATCAAACATTTCTGTATCTACATAATCATTACTATTTACAAAACCAATATACTCCCCTTGTGCTTTTTCAACGCCAAAATTTCTGATATCATTTTCGATATCAGAATCTTGAACAAAACTTTTCACAATTTTAGGATATTTTTTTACATATTGATTAATTATTTTTTCATGATTTGTATTTTGATTATCCCTTACAACAATCACTTCATAATTTGATAATGACTGATGAACAAGAGATTCTAGACATTCTTCTAGATATCGTTCTTCCCCATCAATGGGGACAATAATCGATACTGTAATTTTATTCATAGATTGATTGCTCCTATCTGTTTGTTAATACTTCTTATAATAAAGTTCGATAAATTTGTTCGATTACCTCTTCTGGTAAAGGAATGGGATTGTTTTTCAAACGTTGTGCATTGACAGAAGAAGTAAGTATTGCAATATCTTCTTCCTTAACCATATGAGTATAAGGAATCTCAATCTCCTCATAGATTTTGCGCATCTTTTGAATAGATTTTTCATGATTCTTGGT
>CANRDB010000054.1 GCA_947629315.1 uncultured Bacilli bacterium | reverse complement strand
GCATTCCATAAGGGATAACATCTGATTCCTACAATCAAATGTATCCTTTTTTATTTTATGCAAGTTTCCTTGACATATTCATCATAACATAAAAACAACTTTTTTGCAAGTTGTCTTTTGTTATAATACTCGAATTATAAAAGTCCGAGTTTGGTATCTATCTGGTGCGAGTGAAGGGACTTGAACCCCCATGCCGTAAGGCGCTAGATCCTAAGTCTAGTGCGTCTGCCAATTTCGCCACACTCGCAGTAAATGGTGGATCTTGTAGGACTCGAACCTACGACCGTCCGGTTATGAGCCGGATGCTCTAACCAACTGAGCTAAAGATCCAAAAATCCTAAGTACTTTTATAATATACCATAATTAAAATATGAATGCAATAGGGATAATCTAAATTTTTAGAAATTCTTTGGTATAAATAATAGAAGAAATAAACAATTTGTGGTATACTGGATGCAGTAGTATAGGAGTGTGGCAGTATGAGCAGTATGAAACGTGCTGGAATATTAATTATTATTCTTTTGTTATTGTTTGGGTGTGTAATGGTCAAAAAGGATTCTAAAAACAAAACACCTGAATCGTCAAATTCTGGTGGGGAACTTTCTAATACAACCAGTAATTCCGATACGAATTCGGATTCTAATACAATGAGCAATTCGAATACGAGTTCGAATTCCAACACAGCAAGTAATTCGAATACCAGTTCGAATTCTAATACGACGAGTAATTCGAATACCAGTTCAAATTCTAATACAGCGAGCAATTCCAATTCTCACTCTAATACCAATACGAATTCGAATTCTAACGTAACACCAAAACCACCAGAGCAAGAATTAACGGTCGATGAAAAGGTTGAAAAGGCTTTATCGGAGATGACTTTAAAAGAGAAAATAGGACAAATGATTATCATAGAGTATCGCAAACCTTATGATAGTAAATTAGAAAAAACGTTGAAAACGGTAAAACCAGGTGGATTTATTCTTTTTAAGGAAAATTTCACTACGTATTCGGCTACTTTAAATTTCGTAAAAAAAGTAAAAGCAACATCGGATATTCCTATGTTTATATCTGTTGATCAAGAAGGGGGCGGTGTTCAACGCCTTCAAGGATTAACAGATAAAAAAGCGATTTATATTCCTTATATGCAGGAATTGGGAAGTACGAAAGATACCAAATTAGCGAAAGAAGTAGGAAGAGTTATGGCAGAGGAAATGCGTGTTTTCGGTATTAATATGGATTTTGCGCCGGTTATTGATATCTATTCTAATCCTAAAAATACAGTTATTGGAAAAAGGGCTTTTGGAACGGATGCGAAAACAGTGAGTGATATGGCTCTTTCTTTAGCGGATGGTTTAGAAGAAAACGGTATTATTCCTGTTTACAAACATTTTCCAGGACATGGAAATACTGCTGTTGATTCTCATGTTTCTCTTCCAATTGTGGATAAGAGTAAGGAAGAATTATATGATTTAGATTTAATACCATTTCAAAAGGCAATTGAGAATCATGCTTCGGTTATTATGATAGGTCATTTAGCAGTTCCATCGATTACGGGAGACAATACACCAGCTTCTCTTTCTAAAAAATTAATTACTGATTTTTTGAAAGGAGAAATGAAGTTTAACGGTTTGGTAGTTACCGATGCTTTAAATATGGGAGCTTTAACAAAGTATTATTCTAAAAGTGAGATTCCCGTAAAGGCGATTCAAGCGGGTGTAGATATCTTATTAATGCCAGCTTCTCCTGAAGATGCGGTAAGTGAGATTGTGAAAGCTGTTCAAAGTGGAAAAATTAAGGAATCTCAGATTGATGCTTCCGTACGTAAAATTTTAAAATTAAAATATGAAAAAATTGAACCAACATACAATAAATATTTAAGTTCTTCTTATTTAAATAGTAAAGAACATCAGTCTATTGTGAATCAAATTTAAAGAAAACTAGATTGACGTCAAGCCTAGTTATCCTAGAAAAATGTCGTTGTCAAACAGGAAGTCTTATGGTATAATGAATACTAGTATAGAAAATAACGAAAAGGTGTGAAGAAAATTTGACAAATAATCAAAAAAATGTTAATATATACGCTGTCTTTGAGAGAAGGGGGATATTATAATGCATGGAACAATTGATAATGTGAATGTAACTTCATTACAGAAAAAGAGTAGATTGAATTGGAAAGTGTTCGCACTTTCTATCTTATCTGCTTCCTCTGCTTTTATGGCTGGTTGTGGAGCTAAGCAGACGGATAATACCGTTCAGGAGCAACAGGAGTCTATACCTGCTACTGAAGAAACTACTGAAGCTGCAGAAGAGAGAAATGAACTTTTAGAGAGATATCAGGAATTTACTTTAGAGGATACGATTACTCAAGATTATTGGGATACGTTTGTAACAGATGCTAGAGATATCGTTGGAAGTAGAGTGAATAGTGTAGATGAGGATGCTTTCAATACGTCAGTCACTATTTTAAACTTGGATTATCTAGATAATTATGGTAGGGGAGTATTACTTGATCATTTTGCGAAAGGTCAAGATGTGGAAAGTCAATTAAATAGACTATATACCACTTTATCACAAGTTCGTGAATGGAATACAGAGTTAGAGACTCCTGATGATTATCTATCATTCCAAGATTTAATGATGGATGAAAATGACCGTGAGATTTTAGCTGTTTTAGATGATTATGCTCAAGAAGTTATTTCATTGAAACAAGATTTAACGAAAGAAAATGTAGCAAGAATTCAAGAAATTTTTGATATTGTTGCAAATTTCTCAAATGGTACTGGTACTATTACGGTTGGTGTTCGTGGAAATGAACGCGAAGTTGCTCAAGTAGATTTATCTCGTGGTGGAATCTATGCTGCTGAAAATGTAGCGCAGACGATTTCTGTTATGAGTAAAGATATTGTTTCTCAGGAGAAGAGAGAAAACTTAGATAATGAATTACGTGCTAAAGATACTTTAGCAAAAACACAAGAAAAAATGAGTCGTTATTTAGGAATTACAGAGTTTGTTTATGGAGTAGATGAAGAAGCTCAAAATGAGATTGTGGATAGTTATTATCAAGCGCTAGATGTTTTAACAGAAGAATTAGCAGAGATGGGGGTTACTGCTCAAGAAGCGCAAGATTTATATACGGTTGTGAATATTGAATATTTCATGGATGCTATTAGTAGTCAACATGCTTTTGACACCATTTATGAACATGGATTTGATATTGATGGCACTATGAAAAACGCAGAATCTGCTGTTCGTAAGATTCAAGCATATGATGATACTCATGATCAAGTATATGATATGTCTCGTTTAGTAATGGTAAATGAAACAGATGCTGTATCATTAAAGACTTATACAGAAACACTTCATGGAATTAATTCTAAAGATAAAGATGTTGTCGCAAAGACGGCAAGTATCGTGAAAGGATATACGCAGTTCTCAAAAGATGTTACAATCGATTATGAGACGAGAGATGAAAATGGAGTAGTCGAACAACATTCATTAGATAAAAATGCTTTATCAAAGGGTGCTTACCAAGTGGTAAACTGGTATACTCATGCTTCTTTAACGAATCATAAAGATGCATATCAACCATATACCGATTCTCTTATTTCTTATGTAGATGGTTCTCAATATGGTCTAGACCCATATGAATCTATCGTCTTAGAAGTAGAAGATTACTGTGCAGAAAACAATGTGGTAAGATACCATTATCAAATGGGTACAAAATAAAAATGCCGAATTTAGGCATTTTTTTTTATGAATGAATTATAATATGATATAACCCGAGTTTGACAGATAAAATAATAAAAAAACATCATTTTGCCTAGTATTTATAAGGCTTTGTGATGTT
>CANRDB010000053.1 GCA_947629315.1 uncultured Bacilli bacterium | reverse complement strand
TGCAAGCGTTAGAGGAAAAAGAGCGTGAACTAGATGCTAGTTATATGTGGTATGAAAATTTAGATAAAAATTTAAAAATATCGCAAGCAACCAAATTAGCAGTCTCTATCTTCTTATATGGATTTATCGGTATGGTGACTCTAATTGGGATTACTAATGTCTTTAATACTATTACAACGAATCTCATTTTAAGAAGTAGGGAGTTTGCAATGCTAGAGGCAATTGGAATGACAAAGAAAGAGTTTCAAAATATGATTCGTCTAGAAAGTCTTTTCTACGGAGTCAAGTCTCTTACGATAGGAATTGCACTCGGCTTATTACTCTCTAGATTTCTCTATAGCATGATTGTAGAAGGATTTGTGATTCCTTATCAAATTCCATGGAATGCTATTTTTCTTTGTGTTATCTTTGTTTTCTTAATCATTTATATGACAATGACGTATTCTCTAAACAAAATCAAGAAACAAAATATTATAGAAACGATTCGTAGTGAAAATATATAGGAGGTTATAATGGAAATATTAAAAGTAGAACATTTGTGTAAAACTTATGGAAAAGGGGAACAAGAAATTAAAGCTGTTGATGATATTTCTTTTACCGTATCAAAAGGAGAATTTGTGGCGGTAGTAGGATCTTCTGGTTCGGGGAAAAGTACTTTACTTCATTTAATTGGCGGAGTTGATAAGCCAACCAGTGGGAAAGTAATGATTAATGGGACCGATATTTATAAGTTAAATAATGATAAACTAGCGATTTTTCGAAGAAGACAAGTAGGACTTATCTATCAATTCTATAATTTAATTCCTATTTTAAATGTAGAGGAAAATATTACGCTTCCTTGTCGTTTAGATGGCGTGAAAGTGGCTCCTGAAAGAGTCGAAGAACTGCTTTCTACGTTAGGATTAAAGGATAGAAGAAAACATCTTCCAAATGAATTATCGGGAGGGCAACAACAAAGGACGAGTATTGGCCGAGCTTTAATCAATCATCCTGCGCTAGTATTAGCGGATGAACCAACCGGTAACCTAGACTCGAAAGCAAGTGAAGAAATTATGGAATTATTAAAACTATCTAATAAAAAATATAAGCAGACGATTATTATGATTACCCATGATAAGGATTTAGCGATTCAAGCAGATAGGATTATTACAATTGAAGATGGAAAAATAATAAGTGATGAGGAGAATTGCTGAAAAAAACGAAAAGAGGAATGAATTCTTCTTTTTTTGTGTTATAATAAAACATAGAGTAGGAGTGAGGATTATGCAGTGTCGAAATTGTGGTAGAGAAATACAAAATGGGGAACCTTATTGTCCCCATTGTGGAACACTTGTCCAAATTTCTCCTTTACCAAATTCATATCCCAATCCTGTTGGAATGCCAATAAATGGGAATAATGATAGCAATTCTAAGAAAAATTTAACAACGTTTATTATTTTGATGGCTGTTTTGATAGTCATTGTTGTATTATCTTTCTATGTTAGTTCTAAGCAAGAGGAAGAGGAAAACAGCAATTCTAATACGGACAGTAATAGTGTGATTGATACGAGTACACAAACCAATTCTAATTCTAGTACAAATACGAATACTAATATAGATACCAATACGAATACAAGTTCTAACGTACCTACTAATACCAACACAAATTCTAATACGAGTTCCAATCCGAGCACGAATACGAATTCTCAAAATCCAACGAATTTAGTTTGTACGAGCACACAGCAAGATGAATATGGAAGTTATCAAATGGTTTATGAATATACTTTTAAAAATGACCAAATGTCTAGTTATCACTATACGATTACGGCCAAATTAAAGTCTAACTATCTATCTTATCGAAAGGAAATGCTACAAACTTTAAAAGATTCTGAAAACCTTAGTTCTCTAAAGGGAGTTACTTCCAAATCAACGGATACGAGTGATGGCTTTCGATATGAAGTCATTATTTCTGATGTTTCTAAAATAGATAAGACGGAGTTAGCGAATCGAGGATTATACATTCGTAATTACTCTAGTGTGAAGATGAATGCCTATAATAGTGGTTTGAAATGTTCATAAAGGGGGAAAATAAAATGAAAAGGAAATGGTTAATCTGTTTGGGGTTAGTAATGTTTCTCTCTGGTTGTGGTACGACTGATTTACATTGTACGAAGCGAATTGTCGATAATGATCAAGTGAAAGTAGATCAAGAAATAAAATTATCTTTTACGAAAAAAGGTCTAAAAGAGGGATCATTAGGTTTAACCTATTATTATGCTAACAACATCGATGAGAATACGAAACAGATGAAAGAGGAACTTGAAAATCAGTATCATGATTACAAAGATAAAAAAGGAATTGATTACGATTTTACGGATCAAAAACAAGGATTTTATTTTGAGATAGAAGTAAACTTAGAGAAATTATCTAGTGAAGATAAAGATAATTTCAATATTTTAACGGACTATGAGGATTATCGAGATGCCAGTGATACTTTGATGAAAGATGGGTATAGTTGCGAATAGAAAAGAGCATAAGAAAGCGGTATTCATGAGGAGACTGCTTTCTTTGTTTTAGATAATCTATCAAAAAAAGTAAAAATTCTATCAAAAAGTATTGCCAAAAGATGAAAAATAGGGTACAATGAAATAGTCATTGAGTTTGATGGACCTGTAGCTCAGCTGGTTAGAGCGCACGCCTGATAAGCGTGAGGTCGATGGTTCAAGTCCATTCAGGTCCACCATTGTGGCCCGTTGGTGAAGTGGTTAAACACACATGCCTTTCACGCATGCATACATGGGTTCAAATCCCGTACGGGTCACCAAATAGAATATTGGCCGTTGAATTTCAACGGTTTTTATTTTGCTTTTTAAAGGAAAACAATTTTGTGTGAAGAAACTTTCTGGAGAATTCTCTTTTTCATACAATATAGGGAAAGGAGGAAACAAAATGAATAAAGTTTTTGGAATTGATATTTCACAATATCAAGGAGAATTTGATTTCCAAGAGGCAAAAGAAGAAGGGGTCGAGTTTGCTATCATTCGAGCAGGGTTTACGGATGCTGTTTCTAATAATTTGAAAAGTATCGATCCTAAGTTTGAGAGAAATTATAAAGAAGCTAAAAAACACCAAATTCAAGTAGGGGCTTATTGGTATTCTAGGGCTATTAGTTATGAAGAGGGAAAAGAAGAAGCAAAATTTTTATATGAACATTGTTTAAAAGGAAAGACATTTTCTTATCCTATTGCGATAGATGTTGAAGATAGAATTTATCAAATGAGAGCAGGAAGGGAAGAAGTAACGGAAGCAATTCGTGGATTTTGTGAATATTTAGAATCTAAAAAATATTATGTTGCTATTTATAGTAGTTTGAATTGGTTTCAAAATTATCTAGAAGTAGAGAAATTGACAAAATACGATAAATGGGTAGCTAGTTGGGGAACTAGTAAACCATTGATTCTTGATGTTGGTATTTGGCAATTTGGAGGCGATGTGAATAAAATTCGTTTTCATGAAATAGCAGGAGTTGTCTGTGATCAAGATTATGCCTATAAAGATTATCCTAGCATTATGAAAGATTATGGACTCAATGGTTATCCAAAAAGGGATGAACCAGAATACTATCCGAAAGTAGAGTATCAAGGAGACTCTATTGTGGAAGCACTAGAAAGTATAGGGGTAGATAGTTCTTATTCCTACCGAGCTAAAATTGCCAAAGAAAACGGAATTGTGGATTATAGAGGTTCTGCTTTCCAAAATACCCAAATGTTGAATTTATTAAAACAAGGAAAATTGAAAAAAATATATTTTTTATATTTTTACAAAAATAAAAAGCCTTGCAATGCAAGACTTTATGATTCCAATATGGTGTCCCCTTAGGGGCTCGAACCCTAGACCCACAGATTAAGAGTCTGTTGCTCTACCAACTGAGCTAAGGAGAC
>CANRDB010000052.1 GCA_947629315.1 uncultured Bacilli bacterium | reverse complement strand
ACCATATGAGTATAAGGAATCTCAATCTCCTCATAGATTTTGCGCATCTTTTGAATAGATTTTTCATGATTCTTGGTATGGAAAAATTTATCTAAATCTTGAAAAACTTGCTCTAAGTATTGTTCTCCTCTTTCATCTTGTACTTGATCAATATGTTGAATCATATATTCCCATACAAGAGGAAGACATAGCGAAACAGCATGACCATGACTCGTTCCATATAAAGAGGTAATCTTATAACTCATGGCATGAGCAGCTGTTGTTTTACTAATATTAATGGCTTTTCCAGCAAAATTAGCGGCTTTTAAGATATCCGGATGAGTCTCTTTATTGCCCGCGATATACTCTTTATAATTTTTTAAGATTAATTGAATAGCTTTTTTCGCATACTTTTTACTTTCCTCTGTCGAATGGATACTCCAGTATGATTCAATTCCCTGACAAAGAGCATCTAACATCGTTGATTTTTTCTGATAGATAGGAAGAGTATCTAGAAATCTTGGTTCTAGATAAACATAATCTGGTAATACGCTTTCCGCATCCACAGAATATTTCGTTCCTTCGTAATAAATCACAGCAAAATGAGTAGACTCGCTTCCTGTACCTGCTGTTGTTGGCACTGCTAAAAGAGAAAGATGATTTCCCTCAATTTTTTGTTTCAAATAGTTCTCACTAGGATCCATCGTTGAAAAAGCACGAATACATTTCGCAACATCAATCGCACTTCCTCCTCCTAACGCAATGATAAAATCACAATGATTTTCTTTTAATACTTGAATTCCATGTTCTACTTCTTCATAGAGAGGATTTGGTTTAAAGTCGGTAAAAGGATGAAGTTCTACCGTCATGTTCTTTAGTTCATCAAAGAAGAAAGAGTCTAATAAAAATCGATCACAAACAACTAAAAGAGAGTGAATATCCCTCTTTTTTAGAATGCTTGTTAAATCATTTAATTCTTTTAGATAATGTTGTTTCTTCATAGACTCACCTACTGTATCTTTTTCACTTTGTTACCACGAGCATCAAAGGCTTCGATTTCACTAGATACTCGTTCATAGTCTTCTAAGTTATCAATTTCATCAATATAGTTATTTTCATAACTTTTCGCATAAATACTCATATCTGGTAAAATGGTATTTAAAGCATTTTCAGCATAGACAGAAGTCGTTCCCTCTTCTACAAACTGCGCTACCGCTTTTGACCAACGTAATAAATCTAATTTTGATAATTTATAAAGAGGTTGGAAAGCATAACAGTCACTATCAAAAATATGAATAGAAACCTCACGCAATTTGCCATCTTCTACTCTGCCTTTAAAGTCTTTCTCTGGTAATTTTTTAGTAGGATGAATAAGACATAAGGATTCTCTAGGATCTGCTAACATGTCTTTTACTAATCCCTCATCAAATACCAAATCTCCATGAAGGAGTAAAAAATCATCATCAAAATGTTCAGACGCTAAAAACATAGAATAGATATAGTTTGTTTGATCATATACTGGATTTTCTACAAAGGTAAATTGATACTCTGGAAATTTTTGACTTACTCTTTCTAGTTGTTCCTTAAAAGGACCCGTTGTTACAATAAACTCTTGAATTCCACAAGAACCTAATACACGAATTTGACGTTCAAAAATGGTTTCTCCATTTTTTAAAACGACCATAGATTTGTGGTGAGTCTTCGTAAACTCGCCCATTCTCTTTCCTATTCCAGAATTAAATATAATTGCTTTCATGTTCTCACCTATTTACTAAGTTTTTTCATCATTGCTTTTTTGTTATCTACTGGACTTACGGTAGGTCTACCTAAATCTTCTCTAGCACCTAACTTTGTATAGATAACTAAAGCTTGTAATTCTTTATTTTTTAAAGAAGACATATATTTTGTAATTTCTTCTTTGGTAGTTGCTTCATATACATTTTTAAAACCGAGCGCTAACAAAGTTTTCTTAACGTCAATCTTAAAAGCAACAGTAGGTTGTCCTCCTACAGATTCATGAGCTCCATTATTAATTAAAATATATTTAAAATTTTTAGGAGCAACAGATGCTGTTACCGCAAAAGAACCCATATGCATGATAAAAGATCCATCTCCATCAATGCAGTAGACATTCTTATCGGTACCGATACTCATACCAAGAGCGATAGAAGAGGTATGTCCCATCGAACCAACAGTTAAGAAATCATTGCTATGTTCTTCCCCTCTTCTTTCGCGAATCTCAAATATTTCACGAGAAGTTTTTCCGGTCGTAGAAACAATAAAGTCTTCTTCCGTTAAGGTATCGATTACGGTCTCTAGCGCTTCTTCCCGAGAAATTGTATAAGGATTTTCTGGTTTAGAAGTTTTATATTCACTAAACATTCCTTTATGAACGATTAAAGCAATTGGCTTATTATGTTTTTGAATATATTTAAGGCAATCATCAATTTGTTTTTGATAATTCTCTTCTAGAATGACAGTTTTAATTTCCATTGCTTTAAAAAGTGGTAAGGTTACTTTTCCTTGTTTTACGTGTTGTGGTTCATCATGAACGCCTGGTTCTCCCCGCCATCCAACAATGAGTAACATCGGAATACTATAAACCTCTTCATCTGCTAATGATAAGAGTGGATTGACAGCATTACCAATACCAGAATTTTGCATATAGACTACTCCATATTTAGAAGTAGCAATATGATATCCAGAAGCAAGAGCAATAGCATTTCCCTCATTAGCGGTAATAATATTGTGTTTAGCATCAGAATTTTCCTTAATACAAGCACAAAGATTCTTTAATAAAGAATCTGGTACTCCAGCAAAAAAGTCAAAGTTTTTTGCTTGTAAATAATCATAAAACGCTTTGGTATCTATCATGTTATTTTCCCCCTGGAATTAATGTTAAAATTTCTTTAATAGAAATACAGTATTCATCTGCTTCTTTACTTCTACCATGCTCTAGAATGGTTTTTGCTGTCTTCATCATAGCAGGATAAGCACTTCTAAGTAAATGATTGGCATGAATAATGATATTAGCCCCCCACTCATGTAATTCACTTTCGGTAAATTGATTATACGTAGTAGGTACAAAGATTACTGGTACATCTTTAAATTTCTTATTGAATTTCTTCATGAATTCTTGAATTTCTTTACCATCTTTTTCTTTACTGTGAATCATGATTCCATCTGCACCAGCATCTAGGTATTTTTCTGCTCTCATCATGGCATCATCAACACCTTTTCCAGCAATTAAACTTTCCAAACGAGCAAAAATTAAGAAATCTCTCGTCGCTAGTGCTTGTTTTCCAGCATGAATTTTAGCAGCAAATACATCTGGATCTTCTAGTACTTGTTTTACTTCTGTTCCAAATAAAGAGTTCTTTTTAAGACCTGTTTTATCCTCAATGATAATAGCAGATACTCCTAGTCTTTCTAGTGTTCTTACATTATAGACAAAGTGTTCTTGTTTTCCACCTGTATCTCCATCTAAGATAATTGGTTTGGTTGTTACTTCCATAATTTCATTAATCGTATTAATTCTACTAGTTAAGTCAACTAATTCGATATCTGGTTTTCCCTTAAAAGTAGAATCACATAGACTACTTACCCACATCGCATCAAATTCTTTTACAGTATGTGTTTCTGGATCTTCTACTTTCGCATTTTCTACAATTAATCCTGTTAATCCATTAGAAGCTTCCATCACACTGATATATGGTTTTAAAGCAAGTAATTTTTTTAATTTCTTTCTTCTGTTATCAGGTGTATTAGTAAGCATCCGATATTGTTGCTCTAAATCTGTACAAGAAACATCTTTAGTATAAGGTACTTCAATTAGTTCTCCTCCATAAGTCTTCAATGTATCAATTACTTTTTGACGAACAACACTTTGAATTCCCTTTTGCCAATCATCACCATGCATAACATAATCTGGTTTTAATTTCTTTAAATTCTTCGTATAATCTAATGTATCTTGTTTTACTACTTGAGAAACATTTTTAATGTTTTCAAATATTTTCTTTCTACTTTCATAATCTAATAGAGGAACTCTCTTATAAGTAGCGATAGCTTCATCTGTTAAAAGTCCGATGATAACATCTCCATACTTAGCTCCTTGTTCAATAATATTAATGTGTCCATTATGAATAACATCTGCTGACATAGCAATATAAACTTTCTTTTTCATTTAAAATACCTCTTTTCTTTTGTTATTC
>CANRDB010000051.1 GCA_947629315.1 uncultured Bacilli bacterium | reverse complement strand
AAATTGCTTGGAAGATATTATATATGATTTTAAAATTAACTGCACAACTTTTGTGCACTTTCAAAAATAATCTACAAGACTAAAAAAGATATCTAGAGGATACCTTTTTTCGTTTACTTTGAGACATAGTTTTGATATACTATATCTACCGAGGTGGAAATATGAACAGTATTAAGTTAGAACGTATTAATAGTGCAATGGTAAGAGAAATTAGTTATATTTTGGCTACAGAAGTAAAAGATCAAAATATTCAATTTGTGACCGTTACAGCTGCTAAAACCTCTAGTGATTTAAGTTATGCTAAAATCTATGTAACGATTTTAAAAGAAGAATATAAAAAGGAAACGATGAATGCTTTAAAAAATGCCAAAGGTTTTATTCGAAAAGAATTAGCGGAACGAATGGAATTAAGGCATATGCCAGAACTAGAATTCGTCTATGATGAATCCATTGCCTATGGGCAGAGAATTGAACAAAAAATAAAAGAAATCCATGAAAAAGAATAGATTTCTTTTTATTTTGCTTCTTGATAGATTTCTTCATCAAAACGATGAATAATATTATCAGTATCCATCAGTTCTTGATAAGAAATTAAGAAATAGTCATGTAGTAACATAGGCTCTTTAGAGTCTGTTACTGGATCATCCCAAGTGACATCCAAGTGATACCATGTATCTTCTAGATATACTAAATTCCAAACATGATGATCGGCCGATACTCTAATATTGGGAACACCTAAATGATAAAGATAGATAGACATGATATCACTATAACCACCGCATAAAGCTTTTTTCTCTTCTAATAATCCATAAGCTGTATGAGTAGTACTGTTTTTGTATTTCGAGTTATTCATATCATCTGCTCGTTCTTTATCATAGGTAGTTTCATTAATAATATAGTCATGAAAGGCTTTTATTTTCTCTTTTAGGGACATATTTTCCTTTTCCGTCTCTTTTCGGATATTGGTGATAGCAGTTTCTATTTCTTCTATTTTATCTTGTGGATATTGCTTTTCTAAGGTAACGGATACTTTACCAAAATTATTAACAGATATGGTGATTTCTTTATAACTATTATAAGGATGGACAAAATTATTTAAATCTGCTAATACACTATCATCGGCAGTTCCATCCACAGGAATTAAATGATCGACATCCTTTTTACAATCGGTATAACTCTCATCACAGAAAAAATAAAAGGATTCTTTACCACTATCTAATATGGTATAAAAAATATTTAATAAGTGTTGATAATCTTTGGCGATAAAATCATCCGTCTTTTGAACAAAATGATAACTTCTTTCTTGCGTATAGGGATTAACTTCTAAAGATTCCACAGCATAATTATGATAGATAAACGTTTTCACGATATATTGGGAAATCTCTGTACGATAGAGTACTATTAGAATTAAGATAACAATCCATACCAATCGACCTATGAATTTTTTCACAATATCACCTAATTTCATTGTACCACAAAAAAAGGAGTTTATTACTCCATTTCATTGACTTTTTTTGTTAATCTAGATTTATTTCTAGCGCTCTTGTTCGCACTGCTAACACCACTCTTAGTAGCTTTATCAATGGCTTTCACAGCAGTCTTTAAATTTGCTTGAGCTTTTTCTTTATCTTTGCTTGCAACAGCTCTCTCTACATTTTTGATTGCTGTTTTCATACTAGCTTCATAATTGTTATTGGTTACTTCTTTCTTTGCGTTTACTAAAATTCTTTTTTCGGCATTCTTCATATTTGGCATAAAATTCACCTCCTGGTCACACATACAAACCTATTTTAGCAAACTTCCCTAAAAAAAGCAAATAAAATAAGTAATTTTGTTAAAAATATTAGTGGTGAATACGATGAAACATGAGGTTGATTTAAGCAAGTATGGCATGAGAACTGATTTAGTGATTGAAAGTATTTCAGAGGAGAGTAAAAACGCGGGAATAAAGGTATCCCAAAAAGATAGCGATGGTATTTCTGTCACTACTGTTCTTGTCAGTCGTAAAGGCTCTAAAACGATTGGTAAGAAACCTGGAAAATATATTACCATTGAATTTGAGGATATTACCGATGAGGGCAATCGTAAAAAAGTATTACAAGTATTGATAAGAGAGTTAAAAAAAATGGTGCGTGTGAAGAGAAAATCGGATCATATTTTAGTGATTGGATTAGGAAATGAGAACTCAACACCCGATGCTTTAGGGCCTAAAACTGTTGAAAATGTGACGCTTACTAATCATTTATATCAACTGGGCATTCAAGATGATAGCTACCAGAGAGTATCACTATTTACCCCTAGTGTGATGGGAAAAACGGGGATTGAAACGAGTGATTTGTTAGCGAAAGTAATCGAACTATTAAAACCGGATATGCTTTTAGTGATTGATTCTTTAGCGAGTTCTTCAATCAGTAGATTGCAGAAAACGATTCAAATGACAGATACGGGCATTCATCCGGGTAGTGGGGTTGGCAATAGTAGAAAAGAAATTAGCCGAGAACTTCTGGGAATTCCTGTTCTTGCGATTGGTATACCAATGGTAGTGGATGCAGCAACCATTGTTAGTGATACAATTCACTATATGGAACAACACTATGCCTATATGAAAAATCATATGGATCATCCTAAATATAAATTGATAACGCATGCTAACTACTTAGAAGAAGAAAATGAGATTTCTAGTCAAGAAAAGGAACAACTATTAGGTCTAGTAGGTACCTTAAATGAAGAAGAGACAAGAAGTTTTATTTATGATGTTTTAACCCCCGTTGGTTATAATTTAATGGTAACAACCAAGGAGGTAGACTTCATGGTGGAAGAATTAAGTAAGTTATTGGCAGATGGTATTAATAAACTACTACATGGTAGGTAAATGTCAAGTCATAAAAAAATAAAGAAAATAGATTGATTCTCTCTTAAATTTATGATACGATGACATCATAGAGGAAGAGGTGGTGAGTTGAATGAAAATGAATAAGAAAGGATTTACATTAATTGAGTTGTTAGCCGTAATCGTAATTTTAGCTGTTATTGCGTTAATAGCTTCTCCAATTATTTTGGGAATTATCCAAAATGCAAGAGAGTCTTCTATGGCAAGATCAGTAGAAGGTTATGCAGATGGTGTAAAACAAGCAATTACAGGAGCTATGTCAGATCCAAGTTATATGGGTGGTGACGTAACAGTATCATCAGATGGACAAACAGCAACTGTTGGTACAAAAGGACAAGCAGGATATGTAGAGAAGAAAGTATCTTATAGCGGAAGTACTGTATCATGTTCTAAAGTAAACTATGATCCAAAAACAGGATTCTTGGAATTAGCAGGATGTTCAGTAGGAGGAAGTACTTCTGTAACATTTAGATACAATGATAATCCAGAAGCAGCCAATACAACGAAAGGTGCAGCTATTAAAGAAGATTCGTCAAGTCCTGAACCAAAACCTGAACCAAAACCTGAACCAAGCCCAGATTCTTCATCAGGTTCTAATGATGAACCATAAAAAGAGTTCATATGGAACTTCTTTTTTTTGAAATAAAATGTTTTGACTAAAAATCTAATGGTAAACGTTTTGATATTTTTCGTTTAACACTAAAAAAATGAACGCATTTCATGGCTTAAATTTTTAATCCTACTGAATCAAACTTAGATAGGATTGGACAAATTCCTGCAAGAGAGATGTCAAGTCATCATTTTTAATCGATAAAAAAATTGACCATGCTTCTAATTTATGATATGATATTATCAACATAGAGGAAGTAAGGTGGTGAGTTGAATGAAGATGAATAAGAAAGGATTTACATTAATTGAGTTGTTAGCCGTAATCGTAATCTTGGCTGTTATTGCGTTAATAGCTTCTCCAATTATTTTGGGAATTATCCAAAATGCAAGAGAGTCTTCTATGGCAAGATCAGTAGAAGGTTATGCAGATGGTGTAAAACAAGCAATTACAGGAGCTATGTCAGATCCAAGTTATATGGGTGGTGACGTAACAGTATCATCAGATGGACAAACAGCAACTGTAGGAGAAAAAGGACAAGCAGGATATGTAGAGAAGAAAGTATCTTATAGTGGAAGTACGGTATCATGTACAACTGTAAATTATGATTCAAAAACTGGATTCTTGGAATTAAAGGGGTGTTCAGTAGGAGGAACTACTTCTGTAACATTTAGATACAATGATAATCCAGAAGCA
>CANRDB010000050.1 GCA_947629315.1 uncultured Bacilli bacterium | reverse complement strand
TTCTAAATCAAGAGAAACAGAATCTAAAAAGACACTTTTATCTCCCCAAATTCTTCCAGCATACCGAGTTCCATTTTGCATATTTAAAAGAGCAGTTTGATAAGAATCCATAGTACTAGGATCTGCTACTCTATTGGTTTTGGAATCTTTCGTGATTGCTCTTTCACTTTTTGCAGTCAACGTGAAAAGAATATTGCTAATCCCAGAAAACAATGTGACAGTGACTAATAGAACAATCAGTAATTTTGAAATTTTTCTTTCTTTCTTTCTTTCTTTCTTTCTTCATTATAAACCTCCTTACCAAAATTTTTTTCGTTTTTGTAGTTTTGAATGAAAGGGGATTATTTTTTTGAGTAATAACTATTCTCTTTCAAAAAGAGTAAATTACACTCTCTCCTATCATTGGTAATTATATCACTTTTTCTGTATAATTGCCACTATACGTAGATAATTATCTATTTTTTATATTTCTATTTTTCAACTTTTTTCCGTAAACTTTTTCATCAAGACTTTTTTTTTCTTTAAAATTAAGTTATACTATTAATAGAAAACTAGGAAAGGGGTAACAATTATGGTATTAAGAAAGCCTTATGCCTTTTTGATTAAGCATTTTAAATTTATTCATATTCTTTTAACGATGGCTATGATTTATCTTATCTATCGAACAGAGAAAATGATTGATTTCTTAAATGGTTACATAGAGTCTAATGTATCGGTAATGGGAAAACCTATCGTATCTACTTTGTTTGATTTCTTGGTCATTTTGTTACCAATCCTTATATTAGTGATTTCCATCATTTTGTTAGTAACGATGGCAATGAAGAAAAAACCAAAGTTATACTATATCTTAATGATTGTTGTTCATCTTGCTTTAATAGCAGTTTATCTATATGGATGGATTGTTTTTGGACAAATGGAAGAGACAATTGTGGATATGAGAACAATCAAAGCTCTACGTGACTTACTTTTGTATTGTATTTTATTTCAAGGAATCTTTTCTATGATTTCATTGGTTCGTGGTGTCGGTTTTGATATTAAGAAATTCGACTTTGGACACGATTTGGAAGCCTTGGATATCTCAGAAGAGGACAATGAGGAATTTGAGATTGCTATCGACTTTGACTTGAATGATAAAACAAGACAGGGAAGAAAATTATTAAGATATATGAAATATCAGTATTTGGAACATAAGACGATGTTTCATCTTGCTTTCTGCGTGGTAGTTGTTGGTCTTGGTGTCTTGATCTATTCTCATTTTAATATTTATTCAAAAACGAATCGTGAGCAAACTAATTTTGATATGAATGGTTTCGTTTTAGGAGTAAACAGAAGTTATCTTTTGAATGATGACTATAAAGGAAATCCCATTCAAGATGGTACGTTCCTAGTTGTAGTAGAGATGAATTTACAACATAATGGAATGGTTCCTTCTCCGTTTGCTACAGGAAATGTGGAATTATATATAGCTGATGATGTGTATCATCACACCAATCAATACGATTCCTACTTAAGTGATTTAGGGGTTCCTTATACCGGTCAAAATCTAGGAAATGATAGTGAACGCTATTTATTCGTTTATGCCATTCCAGTGACTGAAATGAATAGTAAAATGGAATTAGGATTTAGTAATGCAGATAATGGAAAGACTGCTTATGTACGACTTAATCCTATAAAATTGTATGCCCGTGAAAAAAAGGTAGAAGAGTATGCGTTAGGGGAAACGATTCAGTTTAAAGATAGTACATTGGGAGAGGCGCGTCTTCAAATAACGAACTATGAACTTCGAAATCGTTTTGAGGTCAAATATCGCTATTGTACCAAGAGATTAAAAGAATGCTTAGATTCAGTGGAATACCTTATGCCAAATTTATACAATTCTAACTATGATAAGACACTTTTAAAGTTGGATGCTAATTTCAGTTTAGATGGTGATTTCCGCTCTAGTCAAGTGAAAGACCTCTATACGTTTATTCAAACATTTGGAAAGATTGAATATGAGATGGACGGTCAAACCAAAACCCAGAATGTGTACTTAGGTTCTGTTAAGAGTACGAAAGTAAAAACAAATAGTTATTATATTGAGGTATTCCAGGAGATGAAAGCGGCTGATAAGATTGCTTTAGTCTTCCAAGTTCGGGATAATGTTTATCGCTACTATCTAAAATAATGTAGAAAGGATGAGAAAACTATGAAACAGTATGGTATCTACATCGTAGTTTTGTTAACAATTCTATTGATTCCTCATTCTGTTCATGCAGAATGTACGAATAAAGAGATTGCAGATTATCGAGATATGGCTGGAAATATATTGGTTTATACCAATTACACAATGGAAAATAATGAACCAAAATTTAATATTATTATTACCAATCTTTCTTCTAAATTCTATGTAGTGGATGAAACAGATTCCAAATATCCTAGAACTTATCGATTTAAAGATTTTACAACGGATAACGAATTAACTTTAAAGGGATATAGTGACAATCAACGTCGAATTTTTAAAATTTATTCTGCCACTGCTACTTGTGATGGTCAGTATTTAGCGACAAAATATGTGTCCATACCAAATTATAATGAATTTGCTTCCGATGAGGTTTGTGTTGGGGCATCAGAATACTCTTTATGTCAACGTTGGGGAGCTGTTAATGTGGATTATGATACGTTCGTTTCCCAAGTAAATGCCTATAAAGCTTCTAAAAAGCCTCCAGAGGAACCAGCGCCTGTTGAGAAGAAAGAGACCTGGAAAGATATTGTTTTACGGTTTATTGGAAACTATTATGTTTATTTAGTATCTGGTGTTGTTATTATTATCTTGATTTTAGCGGCTTTAAAATCTATTTCTGTGAAAAAACACCAGTTCAATTTTAAAGTATAAAAGCATGTAAGGAATGTGATAGGATGAGTAAAATTGTACGAAAACGAAGAAAAAAAGTTTTACAAAGTTGTTTTTGCATGATTTGTTTATGCTTTATGATGGTATTTTTGATGGGACCTGATCCAAGCGTTGACGGGAATGGTGAAAGGACTCCTGGTGCACCCGGAAGTCAATCAGATGGTAGTGGGTTCGCTTATACAACCGAACTGATTGGTATGCGACTTGCCATTGTCGATGCACAAGGAGATCAAATAGGACATTCTTTTGATTTTGTTACATCTTTTGCAAGAGGAGGAAGAGGACATTTCCGCGATGGTTCAACTTATCCTTTTGGACACAAGGATGCATCTTATACTGAAAAACCATTGAGGCAACAATCTCCTAAGCATGTTATTAAAGATCCTAATACTTATGGATTGGCTGATTGGGATGGACCAACTCAAGGGTTCACAACAGATTTAACACTAGAAGAAATGGCTTCAGGTGGTGGCAATGGAGTAGTTGTTACTTCTGCTACTTCTACTAGCCCATCCGCACCAAATTCTTTTGCCCAGGATTTTGCAAGTAAAGTATGGGAAAAAGGTGGGCCCTTACCAGATTCTCCATCCTTAGAACCAATGGGAGAAGTTTATGAATATTTTTTAAATGAATACTTCAATCATACGGATGCTTCTGGTAATTGGGATAGAGAAACAAAAGTAAATGAATTATTTCAACTTCTAGGTATTAGTGAAACTTACCAACAATTGAAATTAGAATATGATACGCATTGCGTAAAATGTGATTTTAGTAAAGATGATTTTGTCGCTGACAGTATTGTAGATAGATATATTCAATTTGAACCAATTGCTGTTGTTAGAATTTCTTATAAAGGAGCGACACAGGCTGCTTTTTATGGTACCATGTCAGAAATTGCAGAAACAGGACCGATTCCAACCTCACAGGGATTATCCTATCACTCTAACAATATGCCGAATCCAGAGTGGGTTCCTTATCCATCTGCTGCTATTGGTTCTTTAGGATACGGATTTAGAATTAAACAGGATGTAGGAGTCAATTTCTTTGTTTACAATGGCTCCACTACGGATATTTCTATCGCTCGTATTCCAGGATTTGGTGTAGGAGTTGCTCATATTTGGTTACGAGAAGTTGACCCAACGTTAGTGGTCGATGAATGTACGCCAATGATTAATTTAATTTATGATAAATATTATGCTACGGATATTAATAAATATCATGAAGAAATTGCACGGTTTGCCAATGGTGGAAGAGATGGACAAATTTATTCCGACGTTTTTACTATTGGTGGAGTACCCACTACGAGAACGAATTCGACGAAGTATACTTATAATTTGTTAATCAAGGAAAACTATATGGATTCTATTATAAATTCTCATGGAGATGATAGGGCTCACTGTGAGGATGCAACTAATGTTGTTTGTGATCCGGCAACAGATCCAAATTGTCCTTGTGATCCGGCTACTGACCCACATTGTCCTCCACCAACTTGTCCAA
>CANRDB010000049.1 GCA_947629315.1 uncultured Bacilli bacterium | reverse complement strand
GTGCATTTTCTTTTAAAAATACACTTTTTAGACCCAAATGCACTTTTTTGTGCACTTTACTTAAAATTTAACGAAAAAGAAAAAGCCAATCCTAGCTTTTATCTTTCTTTTAAAGCGAAATTTCCATTTTCAAAAATAAGATATTCTTCACCATCCCAAGTCGTTCCAGTAATTTTTAAATCACTCGTTCCCACCATAAAATCCGTATGAACTACCGAAGAATTAATCCCTGCTTCTAACAATTCTTCTTTAGACAGATGGACACCATCTTCATAACAATTTGGAAATCCTGCTCCTATCGCAATATGACAGGATGCATTCTCATCATAGAGTGTTTCATAGAAAATGAGATTCATATTCGAAATAGGAGAATCGTAGTCTACTAAAGCTACTTCTCCAAAATAACAAGCATTTTCATCATTGTGAATCATATCTTCTAAAATTTCTTTTCCTTGTTCGGCCTCAATCTCGACAATCTTACCATTCTCTACTCGGAAAGAGAAATTTTCTATCAAAGAACCCCCATACACAAGAGGACGAGCACTATAGACAACACCATTTACCCCCATTCGATTAGGACTAGTAAACACTTCTTCTGTAGGCATATTGGATATCGTATTGCCACTTCCAGAGCCTAACCAAATATGTTTCTTAGGTAACTCCACTAAGAGATTGGTTCCCAAACTATTTTCATAGTGCAAGGTCCGAAAATGATATTGGTTGAGTAAAGATGCTTTCTTTTGAATACGAGCAGTCTTCTCCTCCCATGCGGCAATAGGATTTTCTTGGTCTACTAAACAACAGTGAAAAATAGCGTTCCACATAGCCTCCAAAGGATGAATCTCGTTTGGAAATACTTTTTTCGCATAACCTAAAGTGGCCACAATCGCAATACACCATGGTATTTCATCTTTACTCTGTTTTTCTTTATAGAGTGGTCTAGATGCTCGAAACTGATGACTCGTCAAAGATATTTTATCGCTAGGAATATCCTTCATCAATTCAATATCATCCGAATAAAGCATAAGAAAAGCGGCCTCTTTTTTCGCATATTCATCAAAAATCTTCTTATTCCAAAAAGGACTCTCCAACAAGTTTTCTGATTCTAAATGTAGTAATTGTTCATGTTTCAATACTTCATCTTCAAAATCAAAAGCAATATCTTTAACACCTAACTCATATGCTTTATGTGTCAAAATTTCAATAAAATCAATCGCTCGAATAGGCGCTGATACCAAAAGTGGTCGAGGATCATCCTTTAAATTCAAACATCTCACTAACAATAATTCTGCATACTTTTCAAAATTTTCTCTCATACCATCACCTACCGTTAGTATATCACAAATCATGAAAAAAATGAGAAAAGATTATTTTCTCTTCTCATCTCGTAAGGCTTGATAATTTCCTTTTTTAACGTACACTTTATATCCTCTTTTTTCTCCAAGAGATTCCCGAAATACTTTTCGTTCTTCCGCACTCATTTGTCTTACTTCTTCTGCTACATCCATATGAAAAATGCCATTTAAATGATCATATTCATGAGAGACAACCGTAGAAGCAAAATCACGGAAACTCTTCTCATGTTTCTTTCCTGTTTCATCTTGATATTCTAGTTTAATTTTATAAGGTCGTAAGACAAGCCCTGTATTATCCATACAACTCGCACAAGCTTCCCAATATTCCGTAAGTCCCTCTTGTGATTTCATAATAGGATTGATTAAAATTTGTCCCTCATCATAATTGTCATCACCTATCTTATTTAAATCAGTATTTTTTAAATATATAATTCTTTTTAAAATTCCCAATTGAACAGCGGCCATCGCCAATACATCATGATTTTGACAATAATCTTCTAGACATGCTAAATCGGCTTTTAGTTCAGGGTCATGAAAATCTACTTCTTTCGACTTCTGTCTTAAAAAAGACTCTTGATTTTCTATGGTATAGACCTCAATAGGGGTCAAACTTACTCCAGGATAATCACTCATTCTCGCCTTTCTTGAAAAAATATGGTTAACTTCACAATACTTCTCTTTAAAGGCTACTTCATCCTTTAATAAAGTTCTCATCTCCTGTAAAAACCGACGATACGTCTCATCCTCAAAAAACATATTTTCTGGGTTTTCTTCACTATATCTTTTTTGGAGACGATGATACGTATAATCTAAGAAATCTTCAATATCACGGTCAGGAGTTCTCCACTTACCGACAAAGAAACTTCTAATAAAAACAATTTCTACGCGAGTATTTCGATCAGCTGATGATATTAATTTTCCATAATCACTGCGGGGAATATCTTCAAAAGAAGAACGGTGATCTTGAATAGCCTCTTTAATGATGGTGCGCTCCTCCTCACTAAAGAACTCTTTCATTTTCTCATCCGCATAAAAGAGATTAGCCGCAATCTGTTCATGATGTTCATGGTCTAAATACTTTCCCCAATCATGACAAGCAGCTACCGCATAAATGATATTCTTATCTAAATGTAATCGTAAAGTATCGTTCAAAGCAAAAGAACGACGGATGACTTCTCGAATATGAATAATTCCATGAGCCTTATCATTTTTTTCATATTCTGAAAAAATATCTTGTTCCACATGTTTTTTTAAAGGAGGATATACCTCTCTAGTATAATAAGCATATTCATCAATGCCAACCGCACTTAATAACGATTTTCGAAAGGCATCCAAATCTTGTTCTTGTTGCTGCTGATAACACTTCTCAATCGTTTCATCTAAAGAAAGATTTTCCTGTTTAACCCTTTCAAAAAGTTCCTGTAACTCTCTTTTCTCCATAATAACCCTCTTTCTAAAAATTAGTATAGCACAAATTCCAGGAAAACACCACTCTTTCTTGATACTTCTAGGGTTTTGTGTTATACTAACAATATCATAGGAGGTAGCGATATGGAAGTAATGTATCAAGGAAAAAAGATGGATTTAGTAACAGAATTAGAAAAAGGGGAAGAAGAATTAGACCTATTAACAACGGATGATTTAGAAGAAAAAGAAGAGGAACTTATTCATCCAAATGAGGATGCGATAGAACAAGAACTATCAAATACTATGGATTTTTCAGAGGAGTTCCCATATGAGTAATCTATCAAGAGCCAATGATTTTCTCTCTTTTTTCAAAAATTTAATGTTAGAAAATCCTACCTTAGATTTTTCTGATCCCAAAATGGAAAAAACAGTATATCACTACCTTGTTCGTACTGGGGTTTCTTGGGAAGACCAACAAAAAAGAGCTAGCAATTTATTTTCCTATTGGGAATCTAGATTTGCGAACGCAAGAAATATTAATGTATTCGTCGACCCAAACTGGAGTTATTTTTGCCAATTTACCAACCGTCGAAATGAAGTGATGAATCAGGAAGACCATATCAAGATCTATATTCCCCAGGATGCACAACATCTGTATGAAAGTGCGAATCAAATTTTTGACTTTTTAGCGAAAAACAACATTAAGCATATGTCAAAGATTGGTTCCGAAGTGCGATTTGACGATATCGTCGTACGTTTAACCAATGCGGAAGATGCCAAAAAACTACAACATTTTATTAAAAAGAACCGCTTCATTCAAGAGGGGTTAATAGAACCGAATCCATTCGCCTTTTCACAGGACAATATCGCATACGCATGTGACGGAAAAATCTCTTATAATTCCATGGTTGCTAACTACATTCGCATGTATTTAAGTGACAAACAAAAAAAGGGAACCATCCAAGAAATCAATATAAACGATTTTCTGCAATTTGTTAATCGTTACTATCAAAAAACGTTTATTCAATTTGACGGGATAGATCAATTTCTTCAAGATTTTAACATCAATCTTAATAAAGATCGCCGGATGGTTGAGGAAATCGTTTTAAATTATCAACAATGTACCAATTTGTTGTTGAAGGCCGTCAACCCTAATTTTACTTACGCAAATTTTATCAATCACTTTCAAGTGTGCGCCAACCCACAGATTACCGATCAAATGCTTACCTCTATTCACCATGCCAGAGTTTGGAATCAATCAAAAGAAGCTGCTATTCAACTATTTACAGAATGGATCAATAAAATGGTCAGCCAACATAACTATCAAACTGCTCTTTTGACAGCAGATGATTTTTTAAAAACTAACAATCCTGTACGGATTACCTCGCAAGACAACTTACGGAATCGCATCATGAATTCGAACTGTAGAGAAACAATCTGTAAAATCTTACGGGACCGAAATATTTCTTTATACCAATATTTTCAAGAACTTGGTATTGTTGAAAAAGTAGCACAAGAGGATATCGTAGTTCAACCTGCAGCCATTGAAAACAGTTTTGTTTCTATCATGGAGGAATTATTACTTCATTGTGATATCAACACTGCTGGCTACTATCTTAAAAGTTATATGACAACTGGAGATGACAACAATTTACTCATCAGTAACGACTTAAAACAGCAGTTACACGCTAATGCTTTTTATCAATCTTTTCAAAAGTTGTTACAACAAACCAATCTTACTGCCAATCAATATTTCCAAACTTTCATGCAAAATGGAAAAGGACAAGCACGAAATCAATCTTCTCTTGACCGGGCTATTCTTGAAACCTATAAAAAATATGAACAAATATATGCACAAGGTCAAAGCAAAGTTTCAGGAAGTGAATTCGTCTTCGCTTCTCTTTCTCAATTTTTAAAAGATGGTTCCTATTTAGGATTTACCAAGAATAACAATGCTAGAAATGAGTTAATACAAAAAGTATCGCAACAAGATGCCTTACACATAACGAGAAGTGCTTTAAAACTTCCTTTAACTAGTGTTCCAAGTGATATGGAAATAAGGCTGTTAGCAAAGCAATATACGGAAATGGTTATTCAAAATTATTATGAAAATAAAAGACAAATGGCCTAAGCGATTTTAAAACAATCGCTTTTCTTTTTACCAAAAAAAAGCAACTATTCAAAAGTCACTTTGTTATATACTCGAACTACCGAAGTCCGAGTTTAATATCATACTGGTGGAGGATAAGGGATTCGAACCCTTGACCCCCTGCGTGCAGGGCAGGTGCTCTAG
>CANRDB010000048.1 GCA_947629315.1 uncultured Bacilli bacterium | reverse complement strand
AAAATGGAACTCGGTATGCTGGAAGAATTTGGGGAGATAAAAGTGTCTTTTTAGATTCTGTTTCTCTTGATTTAGAAACAGATGGGTATATTGGAAATGTTTCTAGTCAAGATAATTTTGTGCATGTATTTTCAAGTTTAGGTAGTGGTCAAATTCTTCATCAATATCCACCTAGTCCTATTGATTTAGTGCTTGTCTTAGATGTTTCTTCTTCTATGGAAAATGTAGTTGGCAAAGAAACAACCACTTATAAGACAACACGACTTATTAATTTAATAGAAGCCGCTGATAATACGATTAAAGAATTAATGGCACAAAATCCAGAAAATCGCATTAGTGTAGTCGTATACAATAGATCGGCTACTGTTATCATGCCACTTGCTCATTACACCCCTAATAGTCGTTCTTTAAAAGAATTAGAGGAAATGGGAAAGAGTGCAAGAACAAAAGAATATGGTTTTAGTTTTGACGTATTTAATGATGGAGTAACAGAAGAGACACAACAAGCTTTTAATGATAGAGTATATTCCTATCTAAATCCAGAATTTTATACCAATTCTAGCGAAGATAATGTTGTTCGAAAAGTAAATGCAGTTGCAAAGCCAGTTGAAAAAGATGTTACTGTAACGCGTTACGACCGTTTAGGAGGAACTAATACCCATTCGGGAATTGTCGCTGGAATGGAACAATTAGCAGAAGCAAAAGAAACTACTTATACTGCTTATTTAAGTGCAACTGACGAGTATAGAACAGTACCAAGAGTTCCAGCGATGATTGTTATGACGGATGGAGGATCTAATACCATATCAGATGGACAATGGTATAATCCTGATTACGATGAACCTACTCAACGATCTGATCATCAAAATGACTGGTCTAGTGTCGTTCTTACCCAAACATTATTAAGTGCCGCTTATTTAAAATCAGCTGTTGAAAAAAATTATTCCTCTTATGTAGAAGCATTTGATGGAACTTTCCCGGTTTATACAGTCGGCGTAGATCTACGTGACGACTCAGATAGCTGGGTACCTGCTAGACTTTGGCCAATGCTTGATCCTAAAAATTATTTTGTAAAAGATTGTGCAGAATTAGAACATAGTACCGATAGAAAATTAGTGAATCAAGCAATTGATGATTGGGAAAAGTGGAAAACATCTACAAATCCCGTTACAAGAACATTCCCAGTATCTAGAGACTCTCTAGCATCAGATGGAAAATATAAAGTTGCTTTTGAACAAGATAGTAGTAACTCAAATCAATATACTATTCCATTTGAAAAGGAAGATATCAATAAAGCTTCTGCAGCCAATTTAACATGGCATGGTGGAACAACAGGGGCAGTATCCTCTTTTGAAAATGTTATCAATGGAACTGCCATTTATAATCAGCTACCAACAGAAAATACGAGTGATGGCATGAGTAAATATGCTTTTGAAAGAACAGTTGGGCAAAGAAAAATCGAAGCCGTCACTAAATCAGACGTGATTAATAATCTTTATTATAATACCGACTTTTTTAACGTTGACTCAGGGGAGCTTACAGACATATTTACTTCTATTTTGTCAAAAGTAACAAGTAATGTCCTTGTTCCAATTGAAGGAAATAATAGCGCAGGTATATCTGATTCCGTTACTTTCGCAGATCCAATTGGTCTATATATGGATGTAAAAGATAACGCTATTACCGTAAAAAATAATAATCCTTTTATTTTGAGTGGACTAGAAGAAACAGAATTTACTTATGATATGGCTATCTTACTATTTAATGAGATGCACGGAATCGTAAAAACAGCAGTTTATGATCCGAATTTTATCCAAGCACACGCTGACTTTAAAGAAGGTTGGTATAATGTAGATGGCATTTATCAAGGAAAGGATTATAATGGAAATTGGCAAAATGGGGACGTCTATTATATCGACAAAGATATTGCTGTTTCTTATGTTCCAACGATTAATGATAAAAGGGATGAAGATTTAAGCCACATTACCTATACCATTTATCGCTTTGCTGATTCAAAGGTTGATAGAAATACACCAGTTATTAACCCAAGTTATGGAGAGGATGCAAATGTTACTTATCAATTGAGTGACATCCGTATTTGGATTGAAGATAGTGGTAACTATACTCCTCAAGATGGTATAGAGATGCCTAATAGTGGATTTGAAAAGATGCTTTATATCAATATTCCATCGAATGCTCTACCAATGCAAATAGCAGAAATTGAAGAAAATGAAAAAGGAGAAGTAGTTTCTATTTCCTACAACACAGACGATAAGAAAGTCTCTGTTCCATTCCGTTTCTTCTATTCTGTAGGCCTAGATGAAAATCTTTTAACGGATGATAAACTTGATATTGACTTATCCAAGGTAAATAGCGAATATATTAAAAGTCATAAATCAAATGATGCTATCTATTTTTATTCTAATTATTATAGCGATACAGAATATGATGGTTATGTTTCAGATTCAAGAGATACAAGAACAAGGGGAGATTCTATTTTCTCTTTTTCACCATCTACTTCTAGTAGGTACTACTATTTTCAAAAACCATTAATGATTTATAAACTAAATGCGGAAGATGACATTTCAAAGGGTAATGTTAATTATGAAGAAATTGATTTAGCGGATAACGAGAAGTATCAAAAATTTAAAGAAAATCATGAAAAAATAACCAATGAGAATGAATTTCAACAAGAGGAAACTTATTTTGTTATTGTAGATTATTATTTACCAACAGAAGGAATTACGGATGCAGAAGGAAATGTGATTGGACATAAAGGCATTCATGCTAGAAGAGCTGTTTCACGCCTAGGAAAAGAGTTAAATGTTAACGATTCCATTGAAAATAGTTTAAGTTGGTATAGTGAGAAGAATGATACCTATCTTCCTCTTACTCAAAAACCAGAAGAAGAAGATTGGTATTTAGCAACGAAACCTGGTCAATTACGAGTAGGAGATATGGCTCATGCGATTGGTAGTAAAAGTTCTAATACCACTTCTACTGCTTATAACTACTATATCCCTACTATTAATACCGATTCTGATAATATTATTGTTAATACTTATCTAGGAAATAATGGACGTTTAGCAATCAGTGATTCTCTATTCATTCTTACGAAAGAATTAGACGTTGATAGGCGCATCTATCGATAAAGATAAAACATTTGACTTTGAAATTATGATTCAGAATCGTGAAGGAGATATCCCCGCTATCCTATTAAATAAAAATCCATATACAAAAAAATATCAATTACAAATCGATAGTATCGATTTAATGATAGATAGCAATGGATTACTAAAAGATGCTAATAGTAATCTAGCTGTTTATCGAAAAGATGGCCAAGACTATTATATTTACGTAGAAAAGAAAGAAAATACTAGCGACGAAGAAACCTATATTTTCCCGCTTTATCGCTCAGATGATAGTTTGATGGAGACGCTTCCTAGAGTAGGAACAACTACTTATGTCAAGGATGTAAGCAGTGTAACAGGAAAAGAACGACATACTTACGAGAAAGCAAGCAATCTTCACCCTTTGGGCTCTGTAGAATTTTGGGTGGACAAAGTAACTTTGATTCCGGTTGAGAAAGCAAATACGGATAATAAGTGGCTAGAAGAACTAGGTAACTTTGAAAGTATTCCTCACTTCGTTCTTGCCGAATTTGATTCGAATAAAACAACGGTTAATCAATTAAGTTCTAAGTATGCTATGAATACCCAATATCTTACAACTACTTTATTATTTGGATATACCGAAGAAAATAAGCCTTTAACAAAGCCAGAACTTTGGGATGATGATGCATGGTCTAATCAAGTAGAACATGTCGCTAAGATTTCCCTAAAAGCAGATGAAGGTATTTTAATTATGGGTCTTACTCCTGGAGTTGATTATACTGTAAAAGAAAATCTAACAGAAACTGACTACCAAGAGGGATATTATTTTAAAGAAGTTTATGACTCCGAAGGAGTTCATACTTCAAAACAAGAAATAACTGGTGAAATTCATACAAATATCACGGATGAGGTACACTACGTAAATACATTTACTGAAAAAACAGATTTAACCATCAAAAAACAAGTAGAAGGTGGTTTAGGTAACCAAAATAAAAATTGGAACTTTACCATTTCCTTTACTCCAAATTCTAACTTCTTTGATACCAAATATACCTATGAAAAAACTGGGGATACAAATACTACTGACACTTTGACTTTAACTCAAGAAAATGGAAAATATACGGGTAGCTTTACTTTGAAAGCAAACGAGACTATTACTATCAAAGATATTCCAGTTGGAACTTCCTATGAAATAAATGAAGTAGAAGCGAATAGAGATTCTTATATTACGATTGTGGATAAACCTTCTGGAATCTTAGAAGATAAAACTGAAGTTTTATTCCGTAACATCCGTTATGAAGTAAAAAATATTAGTATTCAAAAAATGGTAGGAGGAACTCTCGGTGAAAAGACGAAGAAATTTACTTTCCAAATAAGATTAACACCAACTGATCAAATTCTAGGCGATAGTTATTCCTACACTGGTACAAAAAATGGACAAATTTCATTCAAAAAGCAAGAAGATGGAAGCTATTTGGGAGAAGTAAAATTAAAACATAATGATTCCATTACCATCCAAAATATCCCTGTTGGGGTTACTTATCAAGTAACTGAACTAGAAGCCAATCAAGATAATTATCAAACAGTTGTGACTGGCAAAACAGAAGATATCTTAACAGAAGATGTTAATCTTCAATTTGAAAATAATCGCTACACATTTTATCCTCTTACCATTCAAAAAATAGTAAGTGGTGGAGACGGAGAAACTTTGAAAGATTGGCATTTTACCATTCAATTAACTATCCCTAAAAAGATGAGTTGGAATGGAGTTACTTCTTATACGATTCAGCATGCTAATAATTCTGAAGAAACAAAAGAGCTTACTTTTGTTCCGAAAGGTGGAATATATGAAGCAGAAATCACTTTAAAACATCAGGAGAAGATTACCATTTCTAATATTCCAGAAGAAACTTCGTATGAAGTAAAAGAGGTAGAGGCTAATCAGGAAGGTTATGATACAACTGTTAAAAATGACAAAAATGTTTTAACTAGTGCGCAAACAGTTTCTTTTGAAAATCAAAAATTATCTAAACACAATTTAACCATTTCCAAGGAAGTAGATGGTAGTTTAGGAGATCAAGAAAAAGACTTTACTTTCCAAGTCCTATTAACTCCACCATTTGGGGAAACAATAGAGAAAGAATACACTTATACTGGTTCAAAAGCAGGCACTTTACAAATGACAGATCAACAAGATGGAACATTTATGGGAACCATAACATTAAAACACG
>CANRDB010000047.1 GCA_947629315.1 uncultured Bacilli bacterium | reverse complement strand
GAAATTAAAACATCACAAAGCCTTATAAATACTAGGCAAAATGATGTTTTTTTATTATTTTATCTGTCAAACTCGGGAGTAACTTATAAAGGGGTAATGGTTTCTAAACAACATGCTGATAAAGATATGTTTAAAATCAATTTATTGAATATGTTAGATAAATAGGGATTTGTCCCTATTTTTTATGTTATAATAGGGGATAAGGAGGAAGTATGAAAATATTAGTAACAGGTGGTTGTGGCTATATCGGAAGTCATACATGTTGTGAGTTATTAGACCATCATTATGAGGTGGTAGTAGTCGATAACTTATCGAATTCTAAACGAGAAGTGATTGATAAAATCAAACAAATTACAGGAACAGAAGTGTCATTCTATGAAGGAGATGTACGAGATTCTTCTTTGATGGAGAAAATTTTTCAGGAACATCAAATCGATGCCGTGATTCATTTTGCAGGATTAAAAGCTGTTGGAGAATCCGTAAAAAAACCGATTGAGTACTATCGAAATAATTTGGATTCTACTTTGACACTTCTAGAAGTAATGAGAACTTATGGATGTAAGAATATTGTCTTTTCTTCTTCGGCAACTGTTTATGGTTCTCCTAAAGAGTTACCAATTCGTGAAGATTTCCCACTTAGTACAACGAATCCTTATGGAACAACAAAGTTGTATATTGAGAATATTTTAAAAGATTTATATGTTTCAGATCCACAGTGGAATATTGCGATTTTACGATATTTTAATCCTATCGGTGCTCACAAAAGTGGTTTGATAGGAGAAAATCCAAATGGTACACCTAATAACTTGATGCCATATATTTTAAAAGTAGCAACGAAAGAATATGAAAAAGTGAATGTATTTGGTCAGGATTATGATACGTCAGATGGAACAGGAGTTAGAGATTATATTCATGTAGTGGATTTGGCCAAAGGTCACATTAAAGCAATAGAAAAAGTGTTAGCAGGCGGGGGAATAGATTACTATAATCTAGGAACAGGAAAGGGATATAGTGTTTTAGAATTGATATCTACTTTTGAGAGAGTTAATCATGTCAAGATTCCTTATCAAATAGTAGATAGAAGACCTGGTGATATTGCTGCTTGTTATGCTGATGTGACAAAAGCATACGAACAGTTAGGATGGAAAGCAGAATTGGGGTTAGAGGAAATGTGTGAGGATTCTTACCGTTACATTAGGAAGAATTCATAATTAGGAGTAAAGATTTATGGAAGAGTATGAACAACTATTAAATGAGTATGCTACCAAAGTATTTTATGAAGGGTTGGATATTCAAGATTTTAAAGAGATGAAGAGAATTATTTATCGGCTAGATGATATTACACAGAATTTGAAAGCCAAGTTAAAAAAATATCAGTTTGGTTTGAAAAATTATGGGTTGGCTTGTACGGAACATGGTCGACTACTTACTTCTCGTGAGGATTTAAAACCGTTACGCCAAGAACTAGATGATTATTTGCAATTACAACTAGATTTCTTTTCTTTAACTTTAGGATTTGAAAAGAATGCATTGTACATTCGCCCAACTGAATTTGTGAAACGAAATACCAGTTTGATTCATTTAGTATATACGAATAATCAGTCTCCAAGAATCTATAAATCAGCTTATGATCGATTTTCGTTTTGTTGTCAATTTCATGTGGATAGACATCCGTCTATGGAAGTGGTAGATCATGAACAACAATTTCATTGTTATGGTTGTGGAATTTCAGGAGATGCGATTCAATATTTACAAGAATATGAAAATATTTCTTCTCCATCGGCGATTCATCTTTTAAAAGAAATTTATTTGATAGATATGGAAGATAAAGATATTCGCTATCAACATCCACTAGTACAGAAATATCGGAAATCTTTATTAAGTCCAGAATTTTCTGCATTGTTAACAGTTGGTAAGACACGTGCGGAAACACTTCCAGATTGTTATCGAAAACGATATGCCTTAATGAAGTATCAACAAACTTTTCGCTCTATAGAAAGAGTTCAAGAAAAAGAGACTATTTATTATAAGGATAATCTTCCTAAACAAAAGGTGTATCGATTACCATTCCCAAATTTTGATTAGGGGATACCGATAAAATATTTATTTAGTTCTCATTTGATGGAGTAGGGGAATTGGAATTTTTGAATAATCGATTCAATGTCATTTGTTCAAGGAAACATTTAGAAAATGAAATGTTTCTTTTTTTTAGGGCATAAAAAAGAACTTTTAGCAAGTTCATGATGGAAAAGAGTATATTGTTCACTGTTGAAAAGAAAGAATATATCACTCATCAATAGTTATAGTTAATCCTACTCCTACCTCTTTGATATCTAATTTTTTAGCCATCTCTATTTTTGCTTTTAATGAAATGCAATGACAAGGATATAATAATGAAATATGATTTTCTGATAAATATTGGATTGTTTTTTCTAATCTGTCGTCAATATCGAATAAATGGAATCCTCCTATGACACCATAGATTCGATTATCGTTACATACCTTTTTTGCATATTCAAGAATATTACAAATCCCACTATGTGAACATCCAGTAATAACAAATAATCCTTTTTCACTTTGGTAAACGATTGCAGAATCATCTTGGATAGTATCTTTCGTTTTTTCACCATTTACCATTTTCTTGCCAATCGCATATCTTGTTTCAAAATTATGGAAAGAGGGTATTTCTCCTAAATAAGTAATATGTTGGCTAATTTTCATTGGCGCCTTAGATAACTTTAATGTACACATTTCGGAAAGTTCCTCTTTGGATAGTGGACTTCCTATATAGAAACCGTCATTATCTTCTTTATATTCAAAACAATCTGGATGTGCTATTAATTCAAGATGCTTTTCTGTTTCCAAGAAATTTTTTAAACCACCTGTATGATCATTATGTCCGTGTGATATCACTACTTTATGGATACTATCTAAATTGATATTTAATAGTTCGGCATTCTTCATAAAAATACCAGAATAACCAGTATCAAATAAGATTTTCTCATCGCCATCTTCTATATAATAACTAACGGCTGGTTCCCCAAAATAATACATATCAATAAATGTGTTATTATCTTCTAATACTTTTAATTTCATAATGATATTTTCCTTTCCTTTTGCAGTATCATGCATAACTACATCGTAACATAAAGAATGTACTTGTAGCAAGCATCTTCTTTATTTTTAATTTGATTTGGATGACGGATACCATAAACTTCAGTGCTTTTTGTAAATAAATGTTATAGAAAATAAAGACTTTTCATCATAAATTTGGTAAACTTTATATAGTGGTGGTTAAGATGAAGAAGAAATATGTATATTGTACTCACTGTGGAACTAAAAATGCAAATGAAGATAAAGTTTGTAAAAAATGTAAGGGAGAGTTAGAAGTTCAAGATCATCTTTTTAGAGATTTTTTGTATAACCATACAAAAGATAAAATAAAAAGTGATATAACTGATAATATTTTTTCACTAATTTCTAGATTTTTAATAAGTCATTTATATGGTGTTATTTTTGTTGCTACCATAGTATTTGCAGGAGTTTCAACTGTTTCTTTTGTAATCAGTACAAGTAGCAAGGATTATACAAAGGCAAAAGAGGCGACTGTAGTTGCAACTTCCTGTCATAAAGTTGATTTAGTAAGTTCCATGTTGGTTTGCCCAGAGGGATATGAATTAATAGATGGTAAATGTCTAAAAGAATCTACGATGAATGTCACAGAGAAAAATGTGTGTGAAGATGGATATTATTTAAAAGGGAATAAGTGCGTTAGTAATAAGACGTATACCACTTATGATAAACAATGTATTCTCACTGATGAAATTGCAAGGCAATTGGGATTTTCAAGCAAAGATGATAAAAATCTCCTAGAGACCGAGGTGTATGATAATGTGTGCCAAGTGGGTATATGTTATGGATGGACTGATGATGAGTGTTCCATGGGATCAATGGAGGACATAAGTTTTACTTACACACTTGTTTGTCCAAGTGGTACAACTCTTATTGATAAAGAATGTAGAAAAAGTGAATCTCCTAAAAAAGAATATGCTTGTGAAAAGGGAACATTAGAAAATAATCAGTGTATGGTAAAAGAAGAAGAGGAACCAACTCCATCCTGTGAAGAGGGGTATGTTTTCAACGAAAAATGTAATGCGTGTGAAGTGGAGTAAGTTATGAAGTGTAGTAAATGTAAAACGGATAATGTTATAAAAGCAAACTATTGTAAGAATTGCGCTAAAAAGTTCACGAAAGAAGAACAAGATGCAGCTTATCAAAAAACGATATATGGTAAAATTGATTTATTTGAAAAGTGGTATAACAATTTTACGTTAGCAGTTATATTAGATCATTGGATTTTTAAAGCAATTGTGTTGGTATGCATCTTAATTTTAGGTATTTTGTTTTGTATTAAAAATGGAACTCATTTAAAAATATTAGAAAATGAAATGTATGATCTTTATTATATGGAAGAAACAAAAGCATATTATTTAGTGGCAAAAGAAAACCAAGATGAGATTTCTCTTGATTTATTTATTCCCAATAGAACAGAATCGATTGAAGTAAATCATTACAATAATAAGGATGAGTTATTAAGTAGTGAAGAATATGAAAGAGATATGGAAATAGTTTTAGAAACCTATTCGGATGATTATTATATTTTAGTTGCTAAATATAAAGGTGACAAAAAAGAGGATTTGAAGATATTTTCTTATAGAGCAAATGATGTTGAAATTGTCGAATAAGAAAGATTATAAAAATAGCTAGTGTGCTATTTTTTGTTTGTTAGTGATATGACCAAATCGAACTTATCAAATAATTTTCCATAACCTATAGGAACATTTCATCGTTGAGTGCTACCTCTATCTTTATAGACTGGAGGTGATGCTTGATGAATAAGAAAGATTTTTTAATCTTTGCTTTAATTGTTGTCGTCCTTTTACTTATAGCATTACTTTTTGTAATTCTAAATTAAAAGTGCACCTAATTCAAACTGTTTGAGTTAGGTGCTACACAAATTATTGGGTAACACTCAACACTGCAATATTGAATGTTCCTTTTTTATTTTATGCAAGTATCATGCACAGATTCATCGTAACATAAAAACGCACTTTTATCAAGTACGTTATCTATTTTTACTCGAATTTTCCGAGTATCAATCAATCTGGTGCCCTAAAGGAAGAAGTACGACAAATTTTTAAAGCACTTATTCTTTAATTTGTTCCTCATAAATAATATCATCTGCTGAATCAAAAGCAGGACAATCTACCAAAGTTTTTTAAATTGACAATTTTACAATTTCTATTGTATTAAGAACATTTGTTTGATATAATATTACTGGATACATTTG
>CANRDB010000046.1 GCA_947629315.1 uncultured Bacilli bacterium | reverse complement strand
TGTCTATTTTCGTGATTTTTGTCGTGATATAATATTTGTATGAAAAAAGTATTGACAAAACTTAGATAGTCAAGTATTATGGCATTATTTAATTCAAATATAAGTAATACACTTACAGTTGATATTGTAAAAACAGCATTGATTTTAGGAATATGCTTATATATCATCTTAATTGGTATCTATTATTATATAGATATAAAAATATTTAAAAAAGGTGTTAATGTCGATTAGAAAATGATATAATTATTTTGTAAATTATTTATGTTTACATTTGCTCTTTGGTAACGTAGTTTGAGGAATAAAAATTCTTAAAAAAATTTTAGATATTTTTTAGATATTTTTTATAAGGATTTATTCAATTTTATTCAAATTTATTCAAGTTTATTTTAACTTAATCAAATTATACAATAGTTGATAAACCTTTATAAATACTGGGATAAATGAAAAAAACAAGCGATAAACTTATTTAGAGCTTTTTTTTCATACCCATGGTGTCGAGAGTTCGAATCTCCCCGTCGCTACCAGATTGATATCAAACTCGAACTTTTATAGTTCGAGTTTTATTGTTAAATAATTTATGATACAATAAACAATTAAACGGAGGTTTCATATGGAATACAATGTCTATCGTGACAAACGTTGTCATTTAGCAAATAAAAAAAGTCTCTTAATCATTTAGAGACTTTAAATGTAATGGAAACAATAAATGGTTGCGTCTCTAGGACTTATATAACTCTTGGTTATTGAGTAATTAGACTGTATCACAAATTATCATGAAAGCCAATCTACGGATTTTTTGTACTACATGATATAGTATTCTATGTGAGTTTTATTTTGTATATTTTCCCTAAAAAATCAAAAACATTGTTTTTGAGAAAGTAAGTAAGGCTTGTGTTTCAAAAATACCTATGATATGATGAAAAAGTAAACGATGATGTTTTAAAGACAGCAAGTTAAAGGTAAGGAATAGAATAAGATGGCACATAATAGAACATAGAGGAGATAAAAATGGAAGAAAAATATGCACGATTATTATTGGAACGTTGTTTGGATTTAAAAAATACAAGTTATCTATATATTTACTACCCAAAAGAAATTAGAGAGTTTTTACCAATGATTGAAAAAGTAGCGCAAGAATTATCGGTATCGGTAGTAAAAGAAGAGGAAGATTCCCAAAAATTACGGGAAGAACTAGAGAAGACCCCTTATGAGGAGATTGCCAAAAATCCTATGTTTTCTCATGCTAGTTGGGATAAAGTTGCACAAGAAAATGGAGCGATGCTTTTTTTAGAGACAGTTTTACCAGATGCTTTTGATGGGGTAGACAGTAAAAAATTTGAAGAGTTTATTCGTGTTCGTAGAGAGAGTAAGCCACTTTATAATCAAAAGTTAGATGATGGAACTTTGACCTGGTGTATTGCTAGTTATCCTAGTACTTACTGGGCTAATAAATTATTTTCAAATGAAGAGCATGCTTTTCAAAAATTGTGGGCAACCCTTTTAAAAACTTGTATGGTAGATCAAGAAAATCCAACCCAGGCATGGGATTTAGAACTGCAAAAGGCAGTTTTGAAAACAGAATATTTAAATCAACTCGATATTCAAAGCTTTCATTATCACAATGCGAAAGGAACAGATTTTACCGTAGAACTTCCACTTCATTATCAATTTTGTAGTGCAGCTACTAAGAATACCTATGGAGTGGATGTAATAGTGAATATGCCATCGTATGAAGTTTTTACTTCTCCTAAGTATCAAAGTACACAGGGAATTATCTACAGTTCGAAACCTCTTTTTTATCAAGGAAGAAAGATAGATCAATTTTATCTTCGCTTTGAACATGGAAAAGTAGTAGAATATCATGCGGAAGTAGGGGAGACTATTTTAAAGGGAATCCTTGAAGGAGAACAGACGGCTTCTTATTTAGGAGAGGTGGCATTCGTGGATTACCATTCTCCCATCTCTGATACTGGACTAGTGTTTGAAACGACACTATTAGATGAAAATGCATCCTGTCATGTGGCAATCGGTGCTGGATTTGCGGAGGCTTTAAGTGGGGGATTAGAAATGACGGAAGAACAACGTTACCAAGCAGGAATTAATAATGGGAAAACGCATGTAGATTTTATGATTGGTACCGAAGATTTAGAGATTGAGGCTGTGACTAGAACAGGGGAGATTGTTCCTATTTTTCACCAAGGAAATTTTATTTTTTCAAAGAAATAATCAATTCATCTTGTCAAATGGCCATAATCATGTTACAATGTTAGTGTTACTTGTGATGATTATGGCCTGTTGGTGAAGCGGTTTAACACATTGCCCTCTCAAGGCAACATTCACGGGTCCGAATCCCGTACAGGCTACCATAAAGAAAGTGAAGCGACTTATAAGAAGTCGCTTTTTGTTGTTAGAAGATCACGTCCTGTTTACTAGAACCGAAAATGATTGTAGAAAGATATGTTGAAATCTTCTGTTAAACGGGAATGCTTGCAATTTTGGGATAGATATTATAAAATATTATTAGAGAATAGGAGGATGTATGGAAGAATCAAAGATTATGGCTCTTCGCTCACTAATTGAAGAATATATACAATCTAAAGGAACTCCCAATGTGGAACAGTTGTTAAAGACCGAAGATGAACAAGAAGGGACTACACAATTATCCGCTATTCATAAAATGGTATTACAACAGATGATTCGCGAAAGAGCAAAAAGAGATGAAAAAGATATAGATGAACTAATTAAAAACAGTCGAAAGGAAAAGAATCCAGAGAATCCTTATGGACAGGTATTGGGGTCTCTTAGTAAAGTGGAGGTAGATTATATTCAAACTTTATTAGAAGAGGCTTCCACTCGCCAATTATATCAAGATGTTCAGTCCCTTTACCGTAAAAAATAGACTATAGTCTATTTTTTTTGATATAATGATAATGGTGATGATATGAATCAAGAGAAATTTATAGAATTTCGGAAGACGTATCCTAAATTTGTGTACCAAAATTATGAAGTAGTTGCGTTAGAGAATTGTTATCAATTGACATATGACTTTGTCATTCCAGGATTAGAGGAGTTTCATCCTAGTATCACCATTCGCAGTCAAAATATTCAAAATAAGGATGAAGCCTATATTGATTATTTAGCATTTCATATTGGTTTGGTAGAACTTGTGAGTTACTGGAAATGTACTTGTAGTCCCCAAGTAGAAATTCAAGCAGGATATTTATCAGAGAAACAGTGTCAGTGGTTCTTGAAACTTTATTATTGGGGATTAGGAGAGTTTCGGTATGTGAATGGAATTGATTGTACCATGGAAGATTGGATGCGTATTACCTCTTCTGGTACATCGAAAGAGGCAACTGTTTCTTTTCAAGGGACAGGTAATTTAATTGCTGTTGGTGGTGGTAAGGATTCGGCGGTTTCCCTAGAACTATTAAAAGAGCAAGACAACACGTGCTTTATGATTAATCCTAAAACACCGGGCATAGAATGCATGAAAGTAGCTGGATATACCGATTATCTAACCGTAGAGAGAAAACTAGATAAGAAATTACTGGCTTTAAATGATCGTGGATTTCTCAATGGACATACGCCCTTTAGCGCATTAGTGGCTTTTGTTTCTTATTTATGTGCTTATTTCATGAATCGTAAGTACATTGTCTTATCGAATGAGGGAAGCGCTAATGAAGCAACGGTGTTAGGAACAAATATCAATCATCAATATTCTAAAACATATGAATTTGAAAGCGACTTTGCTTGGTATACTACTACTTATTTTCACACGGATATTCATTACTTTAGTTTATTACGGTGTTTAAGTGAATTGCAAATTGCTATGCTTTTTGCGCACTATCCAAAGTATCATTCGATTTTTAAAAGTTGTAATGTAGGAAGTAAAGAAGTACCTTGGAAGTGGTGCTGTAACTGTCCTAAATGTCTTTTTGTCTACATTATTTTAAGTCCCTTTTTAACGCAGAAAGAACTGGTTGATATCTTTGGTGAAGACTTATATGATAAACCATCACTACTCACTACTTTTTTAGAGTTATTAGGCTATCAAGAGACAAAACCGTTTGAGTGTGTGGGAACTTATGGAGAAGTACGATATGCCGTTCAAGAGGCCATCAAAGGGGGAAAGACAGGATATCTTTTAACCTATTATCAAGAACATTATCACGAAGAATCCCCAGTGGATTATCGGAAATGTTTCTATGAAGAAAACCATATCCCACCGCTTTATCAACAACTTGTAAAGGAGGAACTTGCCAAATATGTATCATAAGATATTATCCAAACTAGAGAATAAAAAAATCGCTATTTTAGGATTTGGGATGGAAGGACAATCAAGTTATCGCTTCATTCGAAAATATTCGGATATGCCTTTGGTCATTATTGATCAAAAAGATATGAGAAGTCATCCCTTATTAGAGAATGATTCCCACGTTCTTTGCCGTTTTGGAGAGGATTATTTAAAGCAACTAGATGGGTTTGATATGATTATCAAAAGCCCTGGTGTTATTACGAAAGATATCGATGTCTCTTCTTATCCATTTACTTCCCAATTAGAATTATTGTTAGAGGTCAATCGTAAGCATATCATAGGTATTACGGCTACCAAAGGGAAAAGTACGACTTGTACATTAGTTTATGAGGCTCTTAAGAAAAATGGTTACGATGCCTTTTTATTAGGAAATATTGGAAAACCTATTTTTGACGATATCGAAAATTTTAAGGAAGATTCTTGGTTAGTCATTGAAATGTCTGCTTTACAGTTAGAATTCGTGAAATATTCTCCTCATATTGCAGCAATTTTAAATTTGTATCAAGACCATTTAGATCATAGTGGTAGTGTTAAGCATTATCACGAGAATAAACTTCATATTTTTGACTATCAAGATACGCAAGATTATCGTATTTATTGTTCTGATATTGAACCATTAAATAGTTACATGCATCAAAAAGACTATTATGGAAAACCGTATGCAGTAACCTTACTAGAAAGTAGGGATGAGAATACGACTTCTCTTATCGGGGATACGGTGAATTTGAATGGAAAAGAACTCTATGATATTCATACGAAAACGGCTTTGTTAGGAAATCATAATTTACGAAATATCATGGTAGTTTTAACCATTAGTGAAATTTTAAAACTCGATTTAGAAAAGACAAAAGAGGCTATTTATGAGTTTCAACCTTTGGAACATCGTATGGAATACGTAGGATGTTATCATGATATCCTCTATTATAATGATGCGATTGCGACCATCCCAATGGCAACGATATCTGCCTTACAGACGTTATCTCCTGTGGATACATTAATTTTTGGAGGGATGGATAGAGGAATTGACTACCAAGAGTTAATTGACTATTGTAATACGGGAGCGGTGCGGAACTTAATCTGCATGCCAACGACTGGTCATAAAATAGGAAAAGCAATTACCAATCCAAACGTTCATTGTTATTTTGTCGAATTACTAGATGAGGCAGTAGCCAAAGCGAAAGAGGTAACAAAACCCCACACGATTTGTCTGCTCAGTCCTGCGGCCTCTAGTTATGAATACTTTAAAAATTTTGAAGAAAAAGGAAGGGCATACAAAATTTTGGTAAAAAAAGATTAAACCATTTACAAAAAAAAAAGAATATGTTACAATCCTGAATTTATCAGTTTTATAAAGACAAAATCTCCCAAACCATTTATTTATAAGGATTTGAGAGATTTTTTGAT
>CANRDB010000045.1 GCA_947629315.1 uncultured Bacilli bacterium | reverse complement strand
TTTTAAATTTTTATCTAAATTTTCATACCACATATAACTAGCATCTAGTTCACGCTCTTTTTCCTCTAACGCTTGCATCACAGAAGTAACATCTTTAGCATCAATATAAATGGTTAAGTCAAGTCGATCTGGTTCACTAGAAAATTTCATTTTTTGTAAGATTTCTTGATAATAAGAATCGGATACTATCAAGTAAGCACCAGGATATTCTTCTAATGGTCCATCAGGAATAGAAAGTGGTTTTTGACTAGTTCTTTTCAAAATAGGAATAAAAAAAGGAACTACTTCAGACTCTCCACTTTCAAAATAGATAGAATGCTCAACCGATAGTTCATCTCCTTCTTTTACGTTTAAAGAGGGAACCAAATAATCTTTTTTCTCCATGTAGAAATGCATATCATCAATTAAGACGGCTCCTTTTTCATAATCTACTCGTTTTCCACCTATTTGATTGACAAAATAGTCAAATTCAGACTCGCCAACAGCCATGATTTCTACATAACTTTTTATTTTTGAATTCATAGTGTCTTGACCTGTAGTGAATTTATAAAAATCTTTATTCCAAAGTGTATTATCACTTACTATAACGACTACAGATTGCATAACCGCATACCGATTAATCTCTTTACTCGTATCTAACATCTCGATAACAGAACTTAATTCTGCTTCAACTTTTTTTGGTTGTTTGCTATCCCCATCAAAATCCAGTTGAATATTGTATTCAATTCCTTGCATATATAAAGTGGCCACCCGATAAAAAGTATGAATACTATAAAACAAGGCGATGAAGACTGTCACACTCACCACAATCGATACAACCGTTGTTCGATATTTTCTTTTACTTCTTTTTAAATTTTTATAGGCTATCTCTCCACTCATGCCAAAGATTTTAGAAATGATTTTAGGAACTTTCAAATTTCTCTTTTTGAATGAACTAGCGGAAGTTCCTCGAATGGCATCCATCGCAGATAATTTGGAAGCATAACGAGCGGGCATAAAGGCCGATAAGAAAATCGTCATAAAAATCGCCAAAAGCATATAAAGAATAGCATACCAAGGTAGATAATAATGAAAGAATGGTCTAGCCATAAAATCTGCGAATATATGATTCATAATCTTAACAAGACCAAAGACAGAGAAAACTCCTAGAATAAGACCAAGGGGAATGGCAATCGCTCCTAGAAAAAATGCTTCCAAGATAACCGTTTTAAAAATTTGTTTGGATGTCGCACCAACACTAGATAACATGCCAAACTCACGGTATCTTTCTGATGTCGAAATGCTAAAACTACTCCGAATAGTAACCACAGATGCAGATATCACAATCGCTAAAATAATGATTACTAACGTATAGATTACCATTGCCATATTCGCTTTCAACTTTACTCCTATCGTGTCTAATAAGGGCTCATTGATATTAAAACTTGCGCATATACTTTCTTTACATTCTCCGTAATTGGATAGAGATTCTTCCATCGATTGCATCGTTTTTTCATAGTTACTTGGATGACGATAAAGTAAATAAAAATCCGTATAATCTCCTGGGGTATCAGCTACCGTATAGGCTTCCATATAAGGATTCTTCGATTCGTAATAATGATGAGGTCTTACTTCATCAATCAAAACAAACCCTACTAAGGTATATGTTTTCTTTTCGATATCAATTAGTTTTTCTTCCTTCTCATAGTCTTTATAAACTTTATCATATTGAGTAGTCTCTTCGTTATATTTTTCTTCCCATATAGGGTCATGATAAGAAAGTCTATTTCCTTCAAGGTCTACTCTTGTACCCAGTTCTAAAGTAACGGTATCCCCAATGTGATAAGATTCTTCTAATAAAGTTTCATACTCGGCTGAAAAGGCAATTTCAGAATCATTTTCTGGTAATCTTCCCTCGATTACGCGAATAGGATAATTCTCTTTCATATTCGCACTAAATCCCATCACTTGAAGATAAGGTATTTTCATCTCTTTTGCAAAATTTGTCTTCGCAATCCCTACCTCACTAAAATAAAAATAGGATTTAGTCTCCCGATGTTTTGTTAAAACATCGGCATCTTCCTTTTTCACATTGGAAAAATAAGCATGATAGTTTCCGCTTGTTGCGATAGCTTCTATTTCTAAACTTTTTAAAATGCTTGTACCAATTCCTATCACTAAAGAAATGAGTAACGTAGAAAGCATAATTCCGATTATCGTAGCAAGTGTCCTTCGTTTATTTTTCTTCAGTGTCCGAATGGTTAGTTGATTTAATAACTCCACATTTTTCACCTCCAGATACAGTATATAAAAAGGAAGTGACTATCGAGTGACTTCCTCTTATTTTTTTTCATATTGAATTTGAAACTTGGTATAAAGTCCTTCTTTAGAATCAACCCGAATAGTTCCGCCATCTTTTTCAATAATGGTCTTTGATAGGGCAAGCCCAATTCCGATACTATCCGAAGAAGCATTTTTACTTTTATAAAAACGGTCAAAAATATGTTTTTGATCCTTCTTCGATATACCACAACCTCTATCTTCAATTGTTATCGTCACATAAAAGGGCGATTCGGTATAGGATATGGTGATTTTGGTATTCGGCTTAGCATGTTCAATACTATTTTTCACAATATTTGTGATGGCCTCTTGTTCCCAGTGGAAATCCCCTTCCATCATCGTATTCTCTTCACCTTTGATTTCTAATGTCTGTTGATGAAGTTCTAGTAAAATACTCAAATTGTTAGAAACAGCTTGAAGAAGAGAGGAAACGGAAAACTTTTTCTTTTCTAAAGAAACGACTCCCGCATCAAAGCGAGCAAGTTTTAAAAGAGAAATCGTAAGCACATTCATCTTCTCTAACTGATTACTAATATCATGGAGAAACTCTTTGCGCAAAGATGCATCCATTTCTTCATTTTCTAAATTATCGAGTAAAATCCTAATCGATGTCAGCGGGGTCTTTAATTGATGAGAAATATCTTCTATCGATTCTTTCAAAGATTCCTTTTCTTTTTTGGCAATTTCACTTTCTTCTTTTAACATGACCGTAATTTTATATAATTCATTTTTTAGATAAGAAAGCTCATCCTCTTCTTCTTTATCTAGTTCTAACTGATAATTCTTTTTATGAATTTCTTTTACATAAGAAGTAATTTCTTCTACCTTTTTTCGCTTTTTGCGAATGATAACAAGAAAAATCATAATCAAAATAGCATCTAATAAAAGAGTCATGAGAAAGAAAAGCAAGAAGCCATCTTTTTTATTTTGTTCTAAAGAGAGAATCGCGATATTGTTATCATGAATCCCTAGTTTTTCTAGAATTTCACTATCCTTTTGATCAGCAGTTAAGATACGTGCAATCGTTCCATCTTTGATATCTGGATATTCTTCCTTTAACTGTTCTACCATTCCGCCTACATATCCGTTAATCTCTTTTACCATTTTTCGATATTGATAATAAGAACCAATCCCAAATAAGAGATTCATGAGGAAAAGTAAAATGATATTTCCTAAAACATAATAAAAAATTTTTTCTTTCTTCATTTAATCCACCCGATATCCAATTCCTGTTAAGGTTGTAATTTTATCTTCCCCTATTTTTTTACGAATTCTTTTAATATAGACCGTAAGCGTATTATCATTGACAAAATTACCAGAGATATCATAAATTTTATCTAGTATTTGCTCTCTTGTAATCACTTTGCCAACATTGCTAAATAACATGAGAACAATTTGGTACTCGAGTGGCGTTAAGAATAATTCTTTATCATCTTGAAAAACACGAGCACTACTAATTTCAATTTTCATTCCATGATGTTCTAAAACATCTTCTTTTTTCTTCAAGAGACGATTTAAACGAGAAATGAGTTCTCTTGTACGAAAGGGTTTCGTAATATAATCATCAGCTCCCTCTTCAAAACATTTCACAATAGTATCTTCATTATCAATAGCTGTTAAAAAAAGAATAGGCGCACTTGTCTTCATCCGAAAGTCTTTGAACAGATCCGTTGTACTTCCATCAGGAAGCATAATATCTAATATATAGGCATCAATATCTTCTTGCCACTTCATATCACGAAGAGTAGAAATCACTTCTACTTCCATATGTTCCTGTTCTAAAGAATATTTTAATCCTTTCGCAATCATTTCATTATCCTCTAATAATAAGATTTTACTCATACCATCGCCTCAGTATCATTATAAACAAAAAAGTAAAAATACACAAATATTTTTATTCATACTCCTTTAGCAATAAATCTAACATAGCTTGTGCACTAAATGGTAAAAAGTTATCCTTTAAAGAGATAATACCAAACTCACGAGCTGGTATAGCAGGACTGACAGGAATTTCAAATAACTCGTTTTGAGATAACTCCTCTAATACATATTGTTTGGTCACAAAGCCAATTCCATAACCTATTTTTACAAAATCAATTAATAAATTGGAACTTGCAATATTCATAATACTCTTTAATTCGACATGACGTTCTTGACAGATATCATCTAAAAACTCTCTAGAACTAGATGGATTTTTCTGTAGCAATATAGGATAGTTGGATAATTCCTCTAAAGAATGTTTGTGTTTCGATAACTCTTCATAATCTTTATTCCCAACGAAAACATCTTCTAGAGTACCTAGTACTTTATACTCATACTGAGGACTTCTATGTTTCGGCATTTTTGCAATAATAAAGTCTAGGTTTCCTTCTTTTAGTTTCTCTTTTAATTCTCCTGTTGGATCAGTACTAATTTCAATAATGATATGAGGATACAATTGTCGATATTGTTTGATATATTTGAGAAAAAATTTTTTCGTTAAAGTGGTACTGATTCCGACACGAAGAGTACCGGTAGAAAGATGACTCATATCGTCAATTTCTTTCTCCGCATAAGAAATTAAATTCATCGCTTGTTTGATATATAAGAATAATTTCTTGCCACTTTCTGTGAGAATGACTCCTTTTCGATTACGAACAAAAAGAGAAGTTCCCAACTGCGCTTCTAAATTTTGAATATGTTTTGTAACAGCTGGTTGCGAAATATTTAAATTCATACTAGCTTGGGTAATATTCGAAGTACAAGCTACTTCATAAAAAATACGGTATAATTCTAAATCTATCATCATATAACTTTCCTCTGTTCTACTTTATTATTATAACACATTTTTTCTTCTTTGTTTGATTTCCTCCACTAGCGATAGTTCTTTGATGGCAATATTACCGTCAAGTCCTGTACCAAGTTTCACTCCTGGTTTTATATGCTCTCCGTGAAAATCGGTTCCACCACTTTCTAGTAAATGAAGTTCACGCGCTAACGTATGTAACATTTCTCGGAAAGCAGCATTTTGATGAATATGGCAAACTTCTATAGCATCTAATCCCATCTCTTTCATCTTCTGTAATCGTTCTTTTAAATCTCGGTACGCAAAGGATAAATCATGAGAATACTCGGGGTGTAAACTAATTGGATGAGCAAGAGAAACATATCCGTTAGCATCTTTAATAAGATGAATACATTCTGATTCACTCATTCCCTTTTTCTGACTTCTCGTTTTTTCATAGATGGGATTTAAATAATGTTCGAAAGCTTCATCAGTTGTTTTCGTATGACCATACTTCTTTAAAAGAATAGCTAAATCTACTCTTCCGATATTTCCGGGCTTTTTCAAAAGAGCATCTAGTTCCTCTTTGGGGAAAGTAATAGAAAATAAGGATATCAAACACTCATAGGATAACAAAAAGTTCTGTTGATCAATTCTCTTTTTTTCTTGTAACACTTGATTGAGATGACTATTTTCTAAATCGATATCATATCCTAAAATATGTTCTCTTCCCATACTCGTTCGAGCAGTGAGTTCCACTCCCGGAATATAGAGAATTCCTTCTCGTAAACGAATTTCTTTCGCCCCTAAAATGGTATCATGATCGGTGATGGCATAGGTATCTATCCCCTCCTTAACCACCATTTCCGTAATCTCTTCCGGTAGATATTCTCCATCGGAATATACTGTGTGAATATGTAAATCTATCATTCTATCCCTCCTTGCAATTCCATTATACGAAAAACATTTTGGATAGTAAAATACGGATTAGATATGGTATCAATAACCAAAAGTTATCAAAAAAAAGAAGCTATGCTGCTTCCTTGTAATTGGGAGTATAAATTTTTTGAAACCCTTTTTCTTCTTTCACAGTGGCTACCTCATTGTTAGATAGTTGATAATCATTCATAGATTGTTCTAACTTTTTCATTTCTTCTTGTGGATTAAATTGAACATCACTCATGTAAGGTGTGATATCTTTTCCACTTAAAGAAGCGACTGTTAGAAAATGAATCTGTTCTGGAGTCAAAAATATATTCACAAATGATTCGATATCGACTCCCAAACGATTGGCCACAATCATTTCCCGTAATTGATCCTCTTGGTATAGGTTTACCCTAATATTAGGGCTCAATTCCTTTTTGGCAATTTCCAAAACAGATTCCTGATTATCAACAGGTTGTCGATACTCGGTAATTAAAATATCAGACCCCACCAACTGAACTTTTGCATTCTTGCTTGCAACATCATAAGTCAAAGACGAATCTTCTTTCATGAAATCAAGTGCTTTCTTACGGATATCATCTATCAATTTTAATCTTTCCATAGTATCTACCTTCCTAGAATTAGTATATCATACTCTGTATACAAAAAGAAAAAGAAGTGTAAAAACTTCTTCTATATATGTAAATCAAGAGTCAACCTCTTTCTTTTTACTGTCCTCATCCGTAACTGTTTTCTTTTTGGGCAACACTTTCTTGACAGTTTCTTTCGTAATAGGTGCGGGAAGTTCTTCTTTAAAAATAGCCTTCCTTTTTTGTAAATAAACATTATTAGGTAAAATCCATGCTAGATAGCAAATACCTAAATAGAGGCAAAACTCTATGAGAAAATTATCTTGATTATTGACCATTCGCGTATTCGCAAAATCAATACTCGCCCGTAAAGCCGTAACCCAAAATAAAATTTGTAAAAGAAGATAGGCTTTCTTATCTCGTTTATGCGTATAGTATGCCGTATATCCATAGAATACCAATAGCGCAATTTCTACTAACATCATAGAAACTTCAAAAAAGTCCCAATCGATATGTCTCATAACCCGTAGAGTATTCCAAACTCCTATTACCACAACGATTGGAAGTAGAATGTAAGTTAGGATATCTAACCAAACAGTACTTTGTACTTTCTTCATCATCATCCCTCTATTCTAAAGATATTATATCACAAAAAAAGAAATATTTTTTTATATTTCTTCTATTTTTAGAAAATTCGTACTTTTCTTATAACCCGAGTTTGACAGATGAAAAAAATTAAAAAGTTTAATTTTTGTTGAAATTAGGCTTTTCTTTTTGTACAA
>CANRDB010000044.1 GCA_947629315.1 uncultured Bacilli bacterium | reverse complement strand
AACATCACAAAGCCTTATAAATACTAGGCAAAATGATGTTTTTTTATTATTTTATCTGTCAAACTCGGGTTATATCACAAAAAAAGAAATATTTTTTTATATTTCTTCTATTTTTAGAAAATTCGTACTTTTCTTATAAGGAAATCCGCCCGTGACAACTACTCTATCCCCTTGTTTTAAGGAAAGGATTTCTTTTCCTTGTTGAATAGCTTCCCCAATAATTTCATCCGTCGATTCATGATGAGCCACTAAATGAGGATAGACTCCAAAAGAAAGCGCTAACGAACGAGCAATACTCTCTTCTGTTACGAATGCTAAAATAGGTGCTTTCGGTCTTAACGCACTAATGTGTCTAGCTGTTTTTCCACTCAAGGAAGAAGCTAAGATAGCACTTACATTTAAACTGTTCGCGGCCACTACCGCACTATGGGCAATCGTATCCATAATTTTTTGTTCTTTTGGATAGACACCGTGTTCATACTCTAAATACTTTTCGGTATTCTCACAAGTCTCAGCCATAATTTGAACGGCCTCTACGGGATATTCTCCTATTGTTGTCTCATTACTCAACATAACTGCATCCGCACCATCTAACACAGCATTGGCAACATCACTTACCTCTGCTCTCGTTGGGCGAATCTTTTTAGTCATACTAGATAACATCTCTGTCGCTACAATACAGATTTTTCCTTTTTCACGACATTTCTTAATAATGATTTTTTGAAGGATAGGAAGTTCTTTCATAGGTACTTCTACTCCTAAATCTCCTCTAGCCACCATAATGCCATCACTGGCTTCCACAATGCGATCAATGTCATCAATAGCGCTCGTCGATTCAATTTTGGAGATAATCTTCATAGAAGAATGTTCTTCCTCAATTAATTTTCTAACACTATGAACATCTTCCGCACAGGATACAAAGGAAAGAGCAATAAAATCTCCCCCATGTTGACAAGCATAACGAATATCCTGAATATCGATATCGCTCAAAAATGGTTCTTCAAGGTTCACACCAGGAACGTTAATTCCCTTATGGCTTCCCATGGTTCCTCCCACCAACACACGACAAATAATAGAATCTTCTCGTTTACCAACCACTTCTAGTTTGAACAATCCATCCTCAATTAATAGAATGTCATGCATTTTTAACACATCTATCGCATGTTTATAGTTGACACTAAACCGGTTCTCATCACCAACAATATCCTCTTTCACAATTTCAATCAAATGACCCTCTTGTAGAGAGATTCCTCCCTCTTGAACCGCACCAGTTCGAAAATCAGGTCCTTTCGTATCATACATAATCGCAATATGTTTTCCTTGTCGATTAACTTCTTCTACTAAATCAATTACTTTTTGACAGCCCTCTTCTGTTTCGTGTGAAAAATTAATACGAGCAACTGTCATTCCTGCCTCTACCATCTTAGAAAATACATCTATCGTACTACTAGAGGGTCCTATACTACAAACAATCTTCGTCTTCTTCACGTTTCCAACCTCTCTTATCATAATCATTTTATCATCATTTGAAAGAAAGTTCAACGTACTTTAGGAAGACTCTAAAATACTTGACAATAATTTTGAATACGAGATTCCCTGTTCTTCCCATAACTTGGGATACATACTAATCGTAGTGAATCCAGGAATCGTATTAATTTCATTAAAATAAATTTCATCTGTTTCTTCTTCATAGAAAAAGTCAATCCGCGCAAAACCTTTTAAGTGAAAAATATCCACTATCTTATGAGCGAGGACTAGTACACGTTTTTGAATATAGACGGGAATATCGGCTTTGGAAACTGTCTCATCACTTTGAACATATTTGTGATGATAATCATAACACTCCTCTTTCTTGATAATTTCCCCAATAGAAGAAAACGACACTTTTCCTTTATGAGAAAGCATCCCTATTTCTAGTTCTCGTACCATCCGGTAAGGTTCTACCAATACTTTCTCATCACAATTTTTCGCTTTTTGATATACTTTTGACCATTCTCTAGATTGATGAACAACGCCAATGCCAATGGAAGACCCGCCGTTAGCAGGCTTCATAATGACTGGATAATTTGGAAGATTTTTCCGATGCTCTTTGGTTACCACTTGATAAGGTAAAATCGGTAAATGATGCTTTTCTGCTACCATTTTCATATATTCTTTATCCATACAAATCATACTAGTTTTTGAATCACACCCCACATACGGAATACCAAATAACTCTAAAAATCCCTGCAACCGTCCATCTTCTCCAAAACTTCCATGAATCATGGGAAAGACAATATCTACCCCTTTTAAAAGCGAAAGAATATCCTCAACAGGATGTTTCTGTTGATACCACATTTCTATATGAGACGGTATTCCCTCATAAAAATACCATTTGCCATCTTGATCAATCACAATAGGAATCATTTTCCATTTTTTAGAATCCACATGCTCCAAAATTGATTTCGCAGACGCTAAAGAAACATCATGTTCTAAACTTTGTCCACCACATAACAATACAACCTTTTTCATATACACCTCAAAATAGAATATGTGAAAGTCAAAAAAAAATAACAAAAATTGTTATTTTAAGTAGATATGTGTCGGAATTTTTCCCTCTAACAATTGAGCAAATTTCAAACCGTCAGATAACTCTCCTACAATAGAACCATAGTGAGTGGGAATCGCTACCTTAGGATTTATCGTTAATACAGCACGAGCAGCCTCCTCCACATTCATCGTATAGGTTCCACCAATCGGAATAAATAAAACATCACATTTCGTTTGTTCCAATTCTTCTGTATCATCTGAATCTCCTACAATATAATAAAGAATATCATTGTATTCTATTTGGTAACCTACCCAATGATTATCTTTAGGATGAAATCCCTTGCTTATATTATACATAGGAACAGTATGAATTCGAATGTCTCCTAACGTATAATTTTGATTTGGCTCTACCACGATAATATGGTTTTTATCAAATTGCGATAACGACTTTACTAAACAATCTTTAGGAATGATTAAAATCGTTTCTTCATTTCTCACCTTTGCAATATCTTCTAGTGAGAAATGATCATAATGGGCATGGGTAATAAAGATCACCCTCGCATCATGGGTCTCTTGTTCTATCCCAAAAGGGTCAAAATAAATATCCTCTATTTGAATGGAATTTTGTTTCCATACTGTTACATTCTCTAATAATGAATTCAAACTATCACTTCTCCTCAACCATTATAGCACACTTTTTTCAATTCTCATCTAGAAAATCTTCGACTTTTTTTGCATATCCCCTATTTTGTGATAAAATGGAATTTAGGTGATACGTATGAAAATTGGAATTCCAAGAGCCTTTCTATATTATAAATATCATTATCTTTGGGAAAGTTTTTTTGAGGAATTGGGAATTGAATATGTCGTTAGTCCCTATACCAATCGAGAGATTTATAAACAAGGAACAACCTATGCCATTGATGAAGCGTGTCTTTCCTCTAAAATCTATTTAGGTCATGTTGCCTATTTACTTCCAAAATGCGATTATATTTTAGTGCCACGCGTATTTGGTTATGGAGAAGACGGAACGGTTTGTACGAAATTTCAAGCTATTTATGATGTCGTCAACAATACCTTTCGTGATCAAAAAATTAAAATTCTCTACTACAACATTAATCCCAAAGAAACCGCTAATGAATTTCGGGCCTTCTTAAAAATGGGAAAATTTTTAGGGAAAAAGAAAGCGGCTATTACTCGTGCTTATTTAATCGCGAAACAAAATCAAAAAGTAAACCAAATGATGGATATCCGCAAACAAGAACAATTATTAGAAAGTAACCAATTAAAAATATTATTGGTAGGACATCAGTACAATGTCTATGACCGTTTTATTGGGGACCCTATCATTCAAACGTTAAAAAGTCTTGGAGTATGCCCTATCATTGCCGATTTATGTGATAAAAAGAAAGCAAGAGAAGCTAGCCATGAAATTAGTGAAACCTTACCATGGGCTTTCAATAAAGAATTAGTAGGCGCTATCGCTTTATATCAATCACAAGTAGATGGTATTATACTCATGAGTTCTTTTCCTTGTGGACCAGATTCCCTTGTCAACGAAATTTTAATTCGACGAATTAAGGGCATTCCTATTTTAAATCTCATTTTAGATGGACAAGAAGGAAGTGCGGGATTAGAGACAAGACTAGAGAGTTTCATCGACATCATTAAGTTAAAGAAGGAGGAGAAAGATGGAAAATTGTAAAATTTCTTTCCCTCGTTTTGGGAATTATCACATTGCTTTAGAATTTTTATTTACCAAAGGATTGGGAGTCGAATATGTAACACCCCCACCCTCTACCAAACGAACATTAGAACTAGGAAGTAAATATAGTCCAGATTATGTATGCTCTCCTTTTAAATATAATCTTGGAAACTTTATTGAAGCCATTGAAAATGGTGCGAATACACTCGTTCAAACAGGTGGCGTTTGTCGTCTTGGCTATTATGGAGAACTCCACGAACAAATTCTCAAAGACTTAGGATATCATGTCAAATTCATCAACATGTCAAAAGCAGATTATCAAAAACCACTTACTTTCTATAATGAATTTAAAAAAATTAATCCCAATTTAAGTTTGAAACGGATTTCTTCTGCTCTCCTTGCATTTTTAAAAATGGTAGCCTCGATTGATGAGATAGAAGATTTCGTTCGGCAAAATGTTGGCTTTGAAGTTCACAATGGCGAAATGGAAAAACTTCAAGATGCTTATTTAGAAGAATTAAAAACATGTGAAAACAAAAAAGATGTCGATAAGATTACCAAAAAATATAAAAAGAAACTGAAAGATGTCAAAGTCAAAAAGCCAAAAAAACTAATACGAGTAGGTATTATTGGGGAATACTATACTATCATGGAACCTTTCAGCAATCATTTTATTGAAAAAGAATTAGCCAAGAAAGGAATTGTCATCTATCGTTGGATGAATGTCACCAACTCCGTCTTAAAATATGATGGGAAAAAACAAAAGAAAGTCATTAAAAATTATGTCAAATATTATATGGGCGCTACCAGTATGGCTACCGTCTATAAGGCAGTAGAATGGGCTAAGGAGGGGTTTGATGGAATTATCCATGTCAAATCCTTTGGCTGTACTCCTGAAATTGATGCGATGCCTGTTCTTCAAAAAATCAGTAACGATTATAAAATACCAATCCTCTATTTTAGTTTTGATTCACAAACTAGTGAAACCGGAATTCAAACCCGATTAGAGGCTTTCTATGACATGATTATGATGAGAAAGGAGCAAAAATAATGAAAAAAGCATATTTAGGAATTGATATTGGATCTATTTCCACTAAAGGTGTCATCATCGATGAAAAGAACAAAATTTTAGCAAGTGAATATCTTTGGACGGAAGGAAATCCTATTGCCGCTGTAAAACAACTCCTAAAAAAATTGGAAGTACAATTTAAAAAGAAAACTTATCAAATTGTATCTGTAGGTACAACTGGTTCTGCTAGAAAATTAGTGGGAGCAATGGTTGGTGCTTCCGTTGTCAAAAATGAGATTACCGCTCATGCCATCGGTACTACCTCTCTTTATCCAGATGTCCGTACCATTCTAGAAATTGGTGGTCAAGATTCCAAAATTATCCTAGTAGAAGATGGTATCGTTGTCGATTATGCAATGAATACGTTATGTGCTGCGGGAACAGGTTCTTTTCTCTCTAGTCAAGCGAAACGTTTAGGGGTAGAAGTAGAAGATTTCGGTAAGATTGCCCTCACCAGTAAAAATCCTACCAATATTGCTGCTAGATGTACAGTTTTTGCAGAATCCGATTTAGTTCATAAAGCCCAAATTGGTCATCAAAAAGAAGATATTATTGCTGGATTATGTAAAGCAGTCGTAACCAATTACCTCAATAATGTCGGAAAAGGCAAAAAGATTCTTCCCCCGATTGTCTTTCAAGGAGGAGTATCCAAAAATATAGGAGTTACCAAAGCATTTGAAGAAGCGACAGGTCAGGATGTTCTTGTCGATCAAAACAGTCATTTAATGGGAGCTTTAGGAGTTGCTATCCTAGCTAAGAAATCTAAAGAAGAAAATGTATTCTCTTTTGATATTACCGATATGGAATTTAAAACCATTGGAATTGAATGTCAAAAGTGTGCGAATCACTGTGAGATTATTTGCGTATATCGGGATAAGAAAATGATTGATTCTTGGGGAAATCGATGTGAAAATGGAGCGATTCCTATCAAAAACTCGTAACTCACCTTCCCTATGTTTTACAAAAAAGGAGTGAAATCTAATTCACTCCTTTTCAATTTTCTTCCAATTCTAGTTGTTTCAAAGTTTTACCATCTTTTGTTTTCCAATACTCTAACCCATTTGTAGACTTTCCACAAACAAACATGGCTGCATACGTGGGACTAGAAAGAAGAACATCTCCTTTTAAAACACAATCTGTATCAACAAGAACTGCTGCACGTTGCTCCTTAACAGATGATGGAATCGTATCATCATCTCGAGAAGCAATTCGACTTCCTTCTAACACCACAAATCCCTCTGCTGTTTGTCTTCCCTTCGCTTCTACTTTTCCAATATCTCGAATCATTCGTTCTAAATAGAGCATTGGAATTTCATTATCAAGATTCGTAGATGTCACAACTGGTTCAAATACTTTATGTCCTAATACTCCCATGATAATTTTGACATAGCGAATAAATTCTAACATTTCGCTTTCTTTTTCTTCTGTAATATTTCCAGGTGTTGGGGTATTTTTATTGGTAACCTCATAACGATTGACCGCTTTCGCAAGATTATAGAAATGATTTTCAAGATAGCTTATCTCCGTAGGTCCCAAGAAATTATTAGAAGAGGTAAAAGCAATTGCTTCCGTCCAATATTCCTTGTCTAGATTTCTTTTATGTTCCTGTAATCGATTTAAAATAGCTTCTTTATTTTTTCTTTCTCCTGCCTGACCAACATAAACCACGTCTTTTCCAGTTTCATCAGACTTTCCAAACAGGAAATAAACTCCACTTTGTTTTAAATCATCTCGATCCTTACACTTATCCAATTCTGTTCTAGGAATCTTGTACGCTACTCCCGTCCAATTAGGAGTACTACACTTGATGCGTCCATTCACATCTCCGTCTAACAAGAATAAATTAATATTTTTACCATTCATTGTCTATTTCTCCTTACTTTCCTATTTGGACAAATCCCATAAATTCAGTCCGATTTCTGGATTGAATTTTCTTTCCACAGTTCCTTCTATTTTGGTAATAATCAATTCCCCAGTAGCGGAAATATAACATTTTACTAAATGCCCTCCGTAGGTTTGCAACGAAGCATCACTAAAATTGATATGACAATGGATATATACTTCCATATCTTTACGACTAATATTTCCAACAAGGGAAGTAATTTCAAACATTCCTTCTTTGACTGTGGTTTTATATTCTTTCGTAGTAGTATTAAACAAACCTATTTCTACTTTATTACTCGCTCCTAAGCCAGTAATCTCCCCACAAGTAATATTTTCCTTTTTACATAAATCCGTTATTTGTTCAAGGACCTCTTCCCCTTTCGCAATTCTTACAACATAATGGGTACTGTCCATCTTTTTATATTCCATAGTCCCACCTCCCACTTATTATAACATTTTTTTCAGTTTATAGTAGACTTTTTCTTTTTTTATGATATAATGAATATATACTTATTTTGCAGGTGTAGTACAATGGTTAGTACACGGCCTTGCCAAGGCTGGGATGCCAGTTCGATTCTGGTCACTTGCTCCA
>CANRDB010000043.1 GCA_947629315.1 uncultured Bacilli bacterium | reverse complement strand
TTGTACAAAAAGAAAAGCCTAATTTCAACAAAAATTAAACTTTTTAATTTTTTTCATCTGTCAAACTCGGGTTATAACATAAAAAATAGGGACAAATCCCTATTTATCTAACATATTCAATAAATTGATTTTAAACATATCTTTATCAGCATGTTGTTTAGAAACCATTACCCCTTTATAAGTTACTAACTCACTAGCATGTCCTTCACTTAAGATGTCAATTGGTTCAAACTTGTCTAACATTACAATCTTTTCATTTTCATAAACCAAATAATATAATTTAATATCCCCGTGAACTTTTGAAAACAAAGCATCAGTAGGAAGTTTTAACTCATAGGTTTTGGTTCCCTTTTCTTGATTCGTTGCCACTAACTTTCCTAAGAAGTTGCCTTCCTTTAAGGCTGGGTAATACTCAAAATACAATTTCTTATATGCAAGCATATTATACTTCTTTAAAGAACGTTCTAACTTTTTAAATTCATTTTCATTGACATAGTCAAATAGATAAGTTCCCTTCATAGTACACCCCTTCCTATTATAAATATTATATTATTCTTATTCTAAATTTATGATAACACATAAGATTTTTGATGTCAAACGAAAAAAGCGTCATGCAACGCTTTTTTATACTTCCTTTACATTACCAGTTAAGTAATATCCATTATCTGTCAATGACTTATCGACAGGATCACAAGTACTCCATTTAATGTCTGTACTTCCGCCCTTATAAGTTCTTGTTCTTGAACGATAATAAGTCTGTGTACCATATACTGGAACTTTCACAGTACCGTATACCGGAACTTTTTTAGTTGCATAAACCGGACTCTTCTTTGTACCATATACTGGAACTTGTCTTGTAGAGTATACTGGAACTTGTCTTGTAGAGTATACTGGAACTTCTTTTGTTTCATAGACAGGTTCAGTCTTATATACTGGTTGATCTTCTGTATAAGTCTCTGTTTTATAAACAGTAGATAACTTATAAACATCCCAAGTATAGATTGTTGTGTTTGCACAACCTGAACAACTTTGACTAGTAGTAGAACCAGTCTTTACATAAACATACTCACTTGTATTAGATGGAACAGTAGGTCCTGAACTTGATTTTACATATTCTCTCGTTGTACCAGCTGCTACTCTTCTAGTCTTCGTTACTTTCGTAGTACCAACTTGTACTCTTTGTGTTCCTGTTTGTACTTTTTGCGTTGTATATCCTGAAATATACTTCTCTGTTGTATGTCCTGAAACATATTTTTCAGTAGTATATCCTTTTACATACTTAGTAGTAGTATATCCTTTGATATAAGTTTCTGTTTTTGTACCTACTTGTTGTTTTTGAGTAGTATAACCTTTTACTACTTTCTCTACTTTTGTTTGAACTTGGGTATTATCACTAGAAGTAATCTTAGTTGTTGTCCAACCAGACCATTCACCATAATCTCCCCAACTTCCACCAGTTACTTTCTTATACTCACAAAGATGTTTCGTTATACCGCATGATTTTTCATAGTTTTCTTGAGAAACTTCATTTCCATTCTTATCGTAGTACCTTCCATTCACTACTTGACAAGAATATTTTGGTCTTTCACAGTCACAATTTTCATAATAGTTATTAACCGTTACATCTACTACTTTTTGAACTACTTTCTTATTATTAGTTTCTTTCTTAGGTGTTGACGTTGATGGTTTAGAGGTAGTAGTTGTTGTTGTTTGTTTCTCACAAACACCAGAAGCCTCACAATAGTCGTAGCATCCTAAGTAAACAATAATGTAATCTTCCTCAGAACCACAACTTAAATTTACTTTCATCTGATATTCATCTTCATATTTCGTTACAGAAACATAAGATTTCGTTGGATCACAAGCCTTACCATCTTTATCTTTCACAGTTAATACTAAGTGTTTGTCATACATTTGTTGTAATGTTAACTTCTCAGTATCTCCTACTTTCTCTGGTAATCGATCAGTTGTGTAATATCCAACAGCAGCTTCTTTCATCGTAGAAACATTATTCGCAAAAATCTGATTGTATAATACCGCTAATTGTTCGAAATCATATCCTGATTCTACAACCGTATTTGTCGTATTACTATCTTTGTTACTCTCAATATATTTTTTCATATAACTCTTTGTTGGGAATAACCAAATTAAGATAAATACAAACAATACAATGAATAATACTTGTAAGATTAAATCTCTTACTGAAAAACTTTCTCTTCTTTCCTCGTACATAAATATCTCCCCCTTTTCAATGAGATGGCTCATATCCTATCACATTTTTTTCTCATTGTCAAATTTTTTCGAATATTTTTTTCATTTTCTTCATTTTTTTTCAATTTTTGCGATTGTACAGCCAATATTACCCTTAAAAATCTGGTATTCTATTACCTTTTTATTCCTTTTGAGAGTTTCCAAAGTCTCCTGTTTTAGAATTCCAGTACCAACTCCATGGATAATTGTAATAAATTCATGTCCCATTTGATACTGATCGGCAATAAACTCATTAATCTTCAAACGAGCATAATCTCTATCATAACCATGTAAGTCTAGTGTGGGAAAGGAATCAATAAATATGACATCACTTAACTTCATTATAAACTTCTATCATTTCTTCTAATTCAAAAATAGAATTTCTTCCACCAATACGGGTTACGGACATAGCTCCTGCTAAATTCGCAAAACGTAATACCTTAGGCATAGGCCAGCCTTGAGCGATACCATACGTAAAGGCTCCATGGAAAATATCTCCCGCTCCCGTAGAATCAATTGCTTTTACTTTTAAAGAAGGAACAATCTCTACATTACCACTCTCTGTCCGATAAGCACAGCCAGCAGCTTCTAGTGTAATCACAATCTCAGTATGGAACTCTTCCTCTAATTTTCGAAAAGCATATGATAAACTATCATTATCAAAAATAGTTAAGCCACTTATTTTTTCGGCAAAATCTTTTGAACAAACTACATAATTGACCATTCTACAAAGTTCTCGAATTTCCAATTTGGTTCGTCCTGCATCGATAATACTAATCGCATTTGGATATTGCGTCAACATTTTTTTAGAAATAGCTGGTTCTTGTCCATCTACTAAAATGACATCTGGTTGAATATTGATATCTACATCCGTCATATGCATATCACTTGGACGATAGGTAAAAATTGTTCTACTACCATTTTCTCGATTCGCAATAATATAACTAGAGGCAGTAATATGTTCCTTACTAACCTGTAGATAATCCGTATGGACTCCTACCTTTTTATATTCCTCCACGATACGTTGTCCATACAAATCGTCTCCTACGATTCCAGCAAAATAAGTATCTACTCCCCATTTTCCTAATAAATAAGCAGCATTTCCTGCTGGACCTCCGCCACATTCCACTCTCTCTTGTACACGGTTTTTCGTATTTTCCTTTGGAAAAGTCTCGACTGGTGTGGTAATATCATAAGCTGCATGTCCAATACACAGTACTTTCATATCATCACCACTCTTATTATATATAAAATGAAAAAGAAAATCAATTCTATTCCCAAAAAAGGTGTCAAATTTGTAAAAAAAAATGAGGAATTATTTTCCCCGTTTTTTATCTAACGTAATCACTTTTTGAAAATCATCATCACTCCAAGGACCGCCAGTTGAAATTCTTGCATTCGCTATCCGCACAGCTTTTTTATGGCAAGATTCATCTTGAACAAAAAATTCCCCTATTTTGGATTGTGCGATTTCTTCTATTGACATTCCCTGTTGAAGCCACTCCGTATAAAGGTCAGCTAAAAGATGCACTATTCTATTGGTTCGTTCCTCTTCTGATAAATTTGGATAGTCCTGCTCTATGATATGTGGTAATTTCTTTTTACATTCCTCATCAAAAACAAACTGATTAGAACCCCATATTGGTTCTTGCCGAGCACAAAGTAAAGTTTTCGCACAAGCAAGTACTCCATTTGGGTCTAGTAAAATTTCTGAAGTTGCTAAATCTTCTGCACTTTCAATATCAGAAACTCCTACCTCATAACAACTAAATAAGTTATTTTCATAAGTAAAAGACTTTCCGAAACGATGTTGGCATGTCGGTAAGACTGTTACCACCTCAAAGCAAGAAAAATCATCATCATAACTAAATAAATAACTTCCTATCACATTCGTATTGAAAGCATCAATCTCTGCTTTCGTTTGAAGAATATGAAAAATGGACTCATGACTACTATTTCTATCAAATGGAATCATTTTATCACCCCGTGAATCAATATTATAACATGATTTTAAAAAAGTACAAGCAAAATTTTTCAATAGATGTAGATTATAGTAGCATATTGGTCCATTGTTCCTACGGATGATTAGGAGAAAGAAAACACATTTTCCTTTTCACGATTCATCAAAGTTTCTTTTGATTCTTTAGTTTCTGAATATATTGTCTTTGTGTATTCACATAATTTTCTTTTTCTTGTAGCAAACTTCTTATCTCTTTTAAGAACTCTTCATATTTTCGATCTTTAAAGTAAAATTTGGCGTATCCACCTTCTCCAAATTTTTTACCTAATACATCATAAGCCCTTAAAAATAATTCTTCATCGGTAGCATTAGGGTCTAATCTCTTACCATAAGTATAGGTTCTTCTCAAGCAATCTTCAACCGTATTATTACGATCAGCAGAGGATACAATTTTTCCATATATACTTCTCGGTTCACTTTTAGAGGATGCCCGATGGTCTTCAATAGCTTCTTTTATTATTCTTAATTCTTCATCAGAAAAAAATTTTAGTAAATTCTTATCCTGGGACATGATTTCGGCAGATAGAATTTCATGATTTTTAGAATCGATATGATGACCGATATCATGATAAGCTGCAATGGTATAAACCATATCATAATTCACATCTAAATTATTCTCTTCTACTAATTCGAAACTTCTATCAATCACATACTGAATATGTTGGATACCATGTCCTATTTCATTTTTTTGATATTCAGGGAAAACGTTTTGTTCTATATATTTTTTTAATTCCTCATTTATTTTCATCATACCATTCCTCCACCATTTACAAAATTTATTCTGAAGACGGAATATTCACAGGGTTTGACATAATTTCCAACACTTTATCATAGTTATCGTCACACGCCATGATATTTCTTTTTACCATCCCACATTTTGAACAAACATAAACAATTTTATATCCACCTTTTTTAGCAGGTTCCATAGCAATAGGTTTTAATATTCCGTGACAGTTACATGCTCGGTCTCCTGGATGAATATCCACATGTTTAGAGCATAAACAATAAGGGCAATGGTCCCGAGCAGTATACCCTAACTTTGTCACGTTCTCTCCGCATACGTCACAAATAAAATTTTCGTCTTTCATCGTAAATTTTGCTGTCTCACTCATCTTGGATAACCTCCTTTAGAACACGTTCCTTTTTTTAACACGATAATCATTTTATGCATGTCTATTTTTCTATTCTAGTTAAAAATTTATCTAGTGTAGATTCATTTACTACTTCAAAATCATTTGGAATATTAACTTTCCAAACTTCCTCATCATCACGATAAAAATCCATAGGTAATCTTGCGCCTTTCACTTTATCGCCATAAAAAACAATCCAATGAATAAAATCATCCTCAATTTTAAAGAACCGTATCTCTGATATATTAACATTACTATTATACACGAACCATACTTTTGCAGCTTCAATCAAAGCATCATTTAAGTCATTTTCAAATATTTCTAATTTTTTCATTTAAATCTTCTAAAGTATATACTGTTCTCGTTGTAAAATCACTTATATTTCCTACTTCATCAATACCTAATTTTGTAATATAATTTATTTTTTCATCATCTTTTAGTTCTCAATCAGAAAATAAAATAATAAATTTTCTTTTTTATCTTCTTTATATTGACAATCAATTAAATTCCCTATTATGTTTCCTTTAATTTTATATTCTTTTAAATACAATATTTTTTCTACTGTTTTTTTCCTTTATCAGTCATATTTTCAACTACTGTCACCAAACAACTTCTTCTACATCGTCATCATATCCTATATAAATTGTTCCACTATATGAATTCAAAAAAGCAATTATTTCTTTATATATATTTTTAGTACATTCCTGCTTAAATTCAATGGTTTCGTTTTCTAACATAGTATCACCTTTGTTTCTTATTATACTACTAAAAAACTTTTTTAATCAATTAATCGTTCAATCGTTCAAAAATTAACCGAACGATTAATATATCAAAAAAACTAAGCATAAACTTAGTCTTAATTTTTGTTATTCTTCCATTGTTTCTTTCACAGTAACTTGTATTGCAATCAAGTTTGTGTAGTAATTGTCATTTATAACTAATTTTAACTTTAATGGATTACTGTTTTAATATTTTTAATACTCTTTGCTACACTTCAGTTTTAAGTGATTTATCTATTTCATCAAATAATGCTGAACATTTTTTGTATTCGGACTGTTTCAAATCAAATATTATATTATTCACAAGATTATTACCATGATTTAATTTTGAAATTGCTTTAATATATTTTGATGCTTTATGATAAACTTCCCTACTCTTAGATTCTTTAAGAATATTATAAAATTCATTGACAAAATGATTATATAAATCATCATTATATTTATCTTTTAATATATCTATATTGTCCAATAATAAATATCTATAATTACTATCCTTTAGTAAATTCCATAATTTATCTACTTTATTGTAAAACTTATAAAGTTTAATGAGTAAAAATATATCTTTAGTTTTATTCTCTATTAATTGTATAACTTCTTGTGAAGATAAATCATGAGATAAAATCTCTAAATATTCTATATGGCCTAAACATATATAACTATAAAGACAGTGGTTTATATTTATTTCTTTATTTTCGTGTTCTGTAATCCGTACGAATCGATATAATACCTCTGGAATATATATTTTATTTTTTAAATAGTTCTTATTTATTAACTTCATCAATTCTGAATATAATTCTAAAACATTATTACAATTTTCGATAATATAATCTACATATTGTAAATATTTAGCATTTTTTAATAATGAATTAGCAATTTCTGCTGTTGTAAAATTACTTAACAAATATATCGTTATTAAAACGTTTGATTTTGGAACTGTTTTTTTTATACTATAATGTTTTAGGCTATTTAAATAGTCTTCTAGAATTTTACAATATTCCTTAATTTCATCACAGTTTTTATTATGCTTATAAAAACAGGCAATCCATTTATAATCAGAATATACAGATAATTTTTCGTTAAATAATATTTTATCTATTTGTGGTCTAAGTGTTTTATTTTTATAAAGTTCTTCTATTTTTCTTTTTTCTCTAACACTTAATATTTCTTTATCAAAATCATTGTAGTCATAATGATAGTCACCAGTTAAATTTTGAACTTTTTTATTTAATTTATCTAAAAAAACAAAAGATTCATTATTTTTTTCTAAATACTTTTTATAATTCTTTTCTAAATATAATTCAAATGTTCTTTTCTCATTATTCTTAAGTTCAGTCAGTAAAATTTCTCGTAACTGTTCAATATTAAGATCATGTACATACTTTTCTAATACGATATCAAAAAATAATGGTTTTTCAAAATTAGAATTACCTCTATAATCAAAATAATCATCTTCTTCATCATAGTAACTATCATAATTGTAATATTCATCCTCATCTTCTTCATCGTAGTAACTATCATAATTGTAATATTCATCCTCATCTTCTTCATCGTAGTCACTATTTAGCCAAGATTCGTAATCATCTACTTCATCTGGAAATAATTCAAAATATAAGGCTGTCATATGTTTACATATAATATTTCCATTTGCATGTGGACAATCACAATATGACTTTCTAGGATGTTTTATATTTATTTTTACATAGTAAGGATTCTTTAAGCTACCATCCACATATCCTTCAAATTCATAATCATTTAATTGATTTACATTATGAACCTTATTGTGCTTGTAATAATCATATCCTCTACTAACAGAAGAACTACTGGCACTTGTAAGAATACTCAT
>CANRDB010000042.1 GCA_947629315.1 uncultured Bacilli bacterium | reverse complement strand
ATCATTGTTTTTCACCTCTTTATCATTTTAACATAATGTAGGGTAAAATTCAAGAAAATACCCGACAAAATGAAAAATATATTTTTAAACTTGTTACGAACATAACTTAATTTAACTTACTGAACTTATTAAAAAAGTTCAAGAAACACCGATAAATCCTTTATTTATGGTATCTAGCAAAATGAACTTTTTAATGTTATAATATGGGGCAAGGTGATTGTATGAGTAAATTAGAAATATATGAACCTATCACTCTTTCTTATGCTAATCGCATTCGTAATTTAAAAGTAGTGAGTAGTGGGGTTGTCAAGAGTACTAAGTTTTTTCCTGTTTTTCAAAGAGGAAATGAACAAAAAATTTTTAAGCCGTTATCGAAAACAAAACCGTTTTCTACGCCTTTGTTTGCCTATAGTGAGGTCTTTTGGTCCTATGTTACCCACCATTATTTTGATAATCAAGCCCCCATTTATCAGTTAGCGTATTGTCCAGGAATAGAGAAAGAACAACCAAAGTATTGGCCACAGGGAACATTGGTTTCCTCTCTCATCCAACCCCAACAAAGACTTGTCAATCTGTTAGAATTTTTTGATCAGTATCCTGATGAAGATGTTCATATCCATGACTATGTCAATTACTGTATGGAAAACTATGACTATACGTCCATCTTAAATTCTAAGTGGATGAAAAATCATCCTGCTCAAGCAGAAGAATTAGCGCGACAAATTCTCTTATCTGTTTTACGACAAGATCAAAATTTTCACTATGAAAACGTTTCTTTTATCGCTGAAAAGGAAACGATACTATCGATTGCTCCACCGATTGATGCAGAATTTTCAACGATGTTTTTATTTCCAGATATGGAAAGAAAGAGAAATATGATAAAAGCTACTTACTACTGTGCTTTAGAAATTCCTTGGAAGAAATGGCAAAGTAGAGAAATGGGGGAGCAATACTACGGACCTATTACGAGAAATCTCTTATATTTGGTGGAGTATTATCCTAAGGTAGTTCTTCAGTTTGTTAATCAGTTATCTAAATTTTTAGAAGATCTACCAACTATAACTCTTACTGATGAGAGAAACTATATTGGACCTCTTCATTCAGAATATTGGAAAATTGGACATGCTCAATATAAGGAGGGGAAAAGTCCAGAAGAAGTTGCTTTCCTAAAAGTGCAAGTGATTCCAAAGTCGATTGACAAAGAAGAAGTATTCGCGAAGATTATAGAGGATGTTGAAAGAAGCGCTAAAAGATTACAGGTAACTTTAAAAACGTATTTATTAGCGAAAAATCAGAAACTTCCTTTGCAAAATTTAACGGTTCAATCTTTATGTCAACAGTTAGGAATACCCGTTCCAGAGGGAATTGCCACGATTGAAGATGTAGATTTATCGACACAAAAACTTTCTATCAAAAAGTTGTGAAAATAGAATGGATTCTTTTCCATACCCCCCTCTTTACGAATACCCTATCTAGGTATATAATGAATACGGTGATGTTATGAAAGAGAAACATACTCATCGAGGAGAAGAAGAGAAAAAGTTAGTGATTCATCGCTTAAATCGGATGGAAGGACAAATCCGAGGAGTAAAGAAAATGATTGAGGAAGACCGCTACTGTAATGATGTTTTAATCCAATTAGCGGCGATTGAAAATTCTATCAAGAGCTTATCGAATCACATACTAGAAAATCATCTCTATACTTGTATTAGTGAAGAGTTAGAAAAAGGAAACCTCGATGTATTAGAAGAATTGATTAGTTTATTTAAAAGATTTAATGGATAGGAGAATATATGAAAAAAATAACGATAAAAGTAAATGGTATGCATTGTACAGGGTGTGAAAACAGAATTGAGAAATCTTTATTGAGCATGAAAGAAGTGTCAGAAGTAAAAGCTAATCATGAAAGGGGAACTGTCGAAATAACGATGGAAGAGTCTGCAATCAATCAAGTAAAAGAAAGATTATCGAATATCGGTTTCCCAGTTTGTGAAGAACTATGAATAAAGTCATCTTACAAATAGAGGGGATGAGTTGTAGTGCTTGCTCCAATGGATTAGAGAAGTATTTAAAAAAACAAAAAGGAATTGTGGAGGCAAATGTCAATCTTGTGTTAGCGCAAGCGATGATTACCTATGAAGAACCACTCACGATAGAAGATTTGAATCGATTTGTCGAAGAGGCAGGTTTTCAAAGTTTAGGAGAATTTAAGCCTAATCAAAAAGAGAAAAAAACGAATCAAAAAGGAATCTTCCTTTTTTATACAGGAATTCTTCTTCTTTTTCTATATCTATCGATGGGACCAATGGTACATCTTCCTAGCATTCCTTTTTGGAATCAGAATCATCCAGTTGCTTATACCACTTTATTATTAGGACTAACACTGCTATTTTTGTTCTACGGTAGAGATATCTTTATGAGTGGTATTAAAAATGCTTGGCATAAGACTCCTAATATGGATACATTAGTAACACTAGGAGTAACGTCTAGTTTTCTGTTTAGTCTTGTTTATTCCTTTGCGATTTGGCAAGGACAATTTCATTATGTTCATCAGTTATATTACGAATCTGTCGTCATGATTGTCTATTTTATGAAATTAGGGAGATTGATTGATAAGAAAAGTAAAGAAAAGACGAAACTAGCGATTCAAGAACTCGTTCAAGTAACACCAACGAAAGCATTAGTGAAAGAGGGAGAAGAACTTCGGGAAGTTACGATTGATGAGGTTCACCCTCATGATCAGTTAGTCGCGAAACCGGGCATGAAAATTGCTGTCGATGGAGTAATTACCAAAGGAGAAACCCACTTAGAAGAAGCCTTTATTACCGGGGAATCTGTGCCTGTTAAAAAGACCATTGGGGAAGAGGTTATTGCAGGAAGTATGAATGTTGATGGCTATATTGAATATGAAGCGAAAAGAATTGGCAAAGATTCTACGATTTCTGAAATTGTTCGATTAGTTGTCGAAGCAACCAATACGAAAGCTCCTATTGGTCGTTTAGCGGACCGGGTAAGTAGTTATTTTGTACCTATTGTCATTGGGATTGCTTTCTTAACCGGAATCGGTTATCTCGTATTAGAAAATTCCATTTCTACATCGATGAACGCATTTGTTACGGTTTTAGTAGTAGCTTGTCCTTGTGCGCTTGGACTTTCCACTCCCCTTGCGATGGTCGTAAGTGTTGGAAACTGTGCGAAATCCGGGATTCTCATTAAGAGTAGTGAAATTCTAGAACGTGCTCATAAAGTATCGGTCGTCGTATTTGATAAGACGGGTACCTTAACGTATGGAAATTTAAAAGTAGATACTCTTTATCACAATCAACAGTATCAAGAACAAGAATTACTAGCTTGGATTACGAGCATAGAATCTCTATCCAATCATCCTATTAGTAAAGCCTTTTCTAAAGAAGACTATGGTATCTATGAAGTAACTCATTTTGAGACTTTAGCAGGTATGGGAATTCATGGTCTAGTAGAGAAGAAAGATATCTATCTTGGCAATGAAAAGATACTAGAAAAACTCTCTCTTTCTAATCGTTATCAAAAAGAAGCTCAAGAATTAGTAGAACAGGGAGATAGCCTTCTTTATATCGTGGTGAATCAACAATTAGTAGGAGTATTAGGCGTCAAAGATATTGTAAGAGAAGATGCGAAAAGGACTATCCATACACTTCAAAAAATGGGAAAAGAAGTTATTATGTTGACAGGAGACCATGAAAAGACAGCTCAATTGATTGCTTCTTCGTTAGGAATTCAAAAAGTAATTTCTAATGTATTACCAAAAGAGAAGACAAAATTTATTCAAAAGTTAATTCAAGAGGGAGCAGTCGTTATGATGGTAGGAGATGGTATCAATGATGCTCCTAGTCTAGCGAGTGCGGATATAGGCGTTAGTATTCATAGCGGTACCGATATTGCTAGTGACTCTTCAGATGTCATTTTGATGAAGGATCAAATAGAAAAAATTCCACTATTATTACGGATTGGGCAGAAGACGATTCTCAATATTAAAGAAAATTTATTCTGGGCTTTTTTCTACAATATCATTATGTTACCAATAGCGATTGGCTTTTTCAAACCATGGGGGATTACGATGAATCCGATGGTAGCTTCTTTAGCGATGACATGTAGTAGTCTTACCGTTGTATGGAATGCCCTTCGTTTACGTAAGATATCCTAGGAAACTTTGTTTCCTTTTTTGTTTGGTAGTATGGTATAATGAGACAAAGGAGATTAGAATATGAGGGAACTTCCAATCTTTTTACAAGAAAAATTAAAACATCAATATGGAGAATTATGGTTATCTAAAATTGTTCAGGGATATCAGAAAAAGAAAACGTCTTTCCGTGTGAATCATTTAAAAGCGACGATGGTAGAAGTAGAAGAATGCCTTACCAAAGCCCATATGACGTATGAAAAAATTGAATTTTTGGATGCTTTTTTATTGAAAAATGAGACAGCAGAAATTCAAAAATTATCCCTTTATCAAGAAGGAAAAATTTATCTACAGAGTATCTCATCGATGTTACCGGTTCTGTTTTTAGACCCAAAACCGCAAGAGAGTATTTTAGATATGGCAGCCGCACCGGGAGGGAAAACGACACAAATCGCTTCTCTTACGAAAGACCGTGCCTTATTAACTGCCTGTGAAAAAAATCGTGGTCGTTTGGAACGATTAAAGTACAATATTCAAAAACAAGGAGTAACAAGAATTACTATTTTGAAAGAAGATGCACGCTCTTTAGATGAATTTTTCTCCTTTGATAAAATTTTATTAGATGCTCCTTGTAGTGGTAGTGGAACTATCATTTTAGAAGACCCATCGACGACTAAATATCTGTCAGAGGAATTAGTACTTCGTTCTTCTAAAACACAGCTAGAACTCTTGCGAAAGGCAGTATCCCTTCTTAAAAAAGATGGTATTTTAATCTATTCGACTTGTTCTATTTTAGAGGAAGAAAACGAAAAGAATATCGAAGAAATTTTGAAAGATGGTCAAGTGGAATTGGTTCCCATCGATGATTCCCATTTAGAACTATTACCTACCAAAGTAAAGGGAACTCTCGTTTTACTTCCTACTGATGTACAAGAAGGATTTTTTGTCGCAAAACTACGTAAAAAATAAGGAGGAACTTTATGAAAGTAATTTTTGGTACAACAAATAAACGAAAATTAAGTGATATGCAATCCATATTGCAACAAAGTCCCCTCGATTTAGAAATATTGACACTTGCCGATATTGGATGGGATGGAGAAATAGAAGAAACGAAAACGACATTAGAGGAGAATTCTCTTTTAAAAGCAAAGACGATTTATGATTTTTGTCAAGAACATAAACTATTTTATCCTATTTTTGCAGATGATGGGGGATTATTCGTCAAAGCATTAGGAGGAAAACCGGGAGTTTATACAGCGCGATATGCTGATGAGGATAGAAAAAAAGATCCCACTCTTCCTCCTTATCAAGCTCTCTATAAATTATTAGAAGAATTAAAAGGAGTGGAAGATAGAGAGGCGACGTATCGTTGTGTAGTAACTTGTATGTTTCCAAATGGAGAATATTTTCAAGAACAAGCAGCTAGTGTTGGGATGATTGCCCAAGAGATTACAGAACCTATCACACGACCTTATTTTTATAGTTTATTTTTAATGGACGGAATTCCTTTCCATCAATTGTCACAAGAGCAATTAGAACACACTTATCGCTATACTGCCATTAGAAATAGTGTGGCTGAATTAGAAAGAAGGGTCTTAAAACAAACAGATTCTAAGAAGGAGACTCATCATGCCTATAAAAAAGCCTAAAATTACGAATGTAACGGAAAAGAATTTCACGGAGAATATAAAAGAAGGAATAGTTGAACAAGGACTATATCAAAATGATACCATTCATCTCCTTTCTTGTCAGGAGGTAGATGTGGATAGTTGTATCTTTCGTCATATGACATGGGAAGAGGTATCTTTTTTATCAGTAGAGTTTGTAGATGTTCTATTTGAAGACTGTGATTTATCGAATATTCATTTTGATTCTCAACGGTTTACGAGAGTACGCTTTGAAAATTGTCGTATGGTAGGGGTAACTTTTTTATCTTGTTCGTTTCAAGATGTTGTTTTTGAAAACTGTAACGTTTCCTACAGCAATTTTTCGTCTGCGAAACTGACCAATGTATGGATAGGACACTCTAATTTAGAAGAATCGACTTGGATAGAAGTCGGTTTGAAAAAAGTAGGATGGGAGAGTACCAATTTTAATCGTAGTTTGTGGCAAAACACTTCTCTACAGGGAATGGATTTTTCGCAATGTTCTTTTGATGGAGCATCTTTTGACTGGGAATCTTTAAAGGGAATGATTATTGATGAAAGTCAAGCAAGTGCTTTCATAGGAATGTTGGGAGTAAAGATAAAAACATAACGAGAATGGTGGAAAAAAGAAAAAATGTACACCGGAGAAATTTGACGAAAAATCCGTGTACATCTTTTTAAAATATGCTATAATGATTAGGAGAAGGGAAGTTCGTTATGCGTACAGTAGGAAAAATATTTGTTATTTTATTTGTCGCTGCTTTAGTAGTGGGAACGTATTTCGGTGTCCATGTTGTTTTATCTTGGATTACGGAAGATGAAAATGCTTGGCGTGTTGAAATTACAATCAGTTCTATTAATATTCGAGCGGATCATTCTCAATATGAAGAAAAAATTGGGGTCGCGAAAGAGGGAAATCGTTATAAAGTATTAAGTCAATATTTAGAGGATAAACAATATGTTTGGTATGAGATTTCATTAGGTAGAAATCAATCTGGATGGATTGCTAGTTCTAGAAAAACTCCCTATGTGAAAGAGTACAATAGTCCTAATGCTGAAGAGACGACGGATACCGATCAAGAATCTATCGTAGATTACAATCCGCCAACTTTAAAAATTTTACTAGACGTCTATGAATTTAATACCATTAATGATGTGAACTATGATAATGTATATGTAAAGGATGAATCCCACTATACACTTTCTCATAAAGTGTTCTATGAAGAACATCCTGAACCAGAGGAAAATAACCCTAATCCACCTCCACAATATTGGATTCAATTTATTGCGGTAGACGATTATGGAAATACTACGAAAAAGGTACAACACGTTGTTTTTAAAGTGGAACCTAAAAGAAGTGAAGTATTAGACTTTAGTGAATTAGTACGATAAATACATCTTTGGATGTATTTTTCTTTTCTCCTTTTTGATATAATAAGTAAGTAGGTGATACGTATGCTTGATAAAATTTATCGTTTTCTAGAAGGTAGATATGGTTTTGATGATTTATATGCTTGTTTGCTATATCTATATGTCATTTTATTATGCCTTAGCATGATAACCCGTCATTGGATTGTTGAAATCCTCATGATTTTGGTATTTGTCATAATGTGTTTTCGTGTTCTTTCCAAAAATAAGAAGAAGCGTTCCCAGGAAAATGAACGATATTTACAGATTAAAGATAAATTCTTTCATCCTTTTTCCTCTTTAAAAAGACAGTGGAAAGATAGACATACTTTTGTATATAAAAAATGTCATAAATGTAAAACAGTTCTTCGGATGCCTCTTCCAAGTGAGAGGGGAATTAAGCATGTTCATTGTCCTAAGTGTCAAAAACGCTTAACGGTTTTATGCTTACGTAAAGAAAAGGTAGAAATTTTTACGAAAGATGGTAAGAGAAAAAGATAAATAAAGATTTGAAATTCTTGTTTTAGAAATTAAGCGTTTGTAAAAATGCTTTTTTTATGATGTCATAATAATATGTTTCAAATTTTAGTACAATATAATAATAGTGTAATAATTTTTTGAAATTAAAAGTTATTACGTTTAAACGTAATAACTTTGCAAAAATATAAAAATGATATATCATGTAATCAGAGGTGATTTATATGCTTTTAAGAGAAGATTATCTATCTAAAATAAGAGGATTTTATGATTCAGATTTAATTAAAATATTAGTAGGTATCAGAAGATGTGGAAAATCAGTTATTTTAAATCAAATAATAGAAGAATTAAAAGAAAAAGGGAAGATAGATGAAGAACATATCATATTTATTAATTTTGAATTTATTGAATTTGAAGAACTATTAGATTATAAAAAGTTAAATAAATATATAAAAGATAAAATGAAAGATGATAAGATTTATTACTTGTTCTTGGATGAAATTCAGAATGTGGATAATTTTGAAAAAGTTGTTAATTCTTTGCGTGCTCAGATAAAAAATATAAGTATATTTTTAACGGGATCGAATAGTAAAATGTTATCAGATGAATTATCATCAGTTTTATCAGGTAGGTATGTTTTATTTAATATTAATCCTCTATCTTATAAAGAATATGTATCTTTAACCAAAAAAGATGGAAATGACTTAAATACTTTTTGGGATTATGCTAAATGGGGAGGACTTCCAAATAGATG
>CANRDB010000041.1 GCA_947629315.1 uncultured Bacilli bacterium | reverse complement strand
TCAGCAACCTTACACATCCTCGCATGCCACACATACAAAAGTATACTAAAAAAGCGTTGAAAAATCAACACTTTTTTATATTTTTTTCATATTTTTTCGCATTTATGATTGTTGCCCAGTCATAAGTAACTTTTCTAATTCTGCATTAGATTGTTTGATTAACGCAATCTTTTGATCATTCAATGCAATTAGTTTTTTCTTTCGCTCAATTTCCTTTAATAGAAAATCACATAAATAATCCACATCACACGTATCAGCATCGATATGGTAATACTCCTCTAAATATTGTTTCTGTTCTTGGGTTAAATCCATTTTTACCATTATCGAATTACCGCCTTTAATTGGTCTTCAGACAAGTTAGAAATCATCCCCATTAACATGCTATTTCTTGCCTCTTCTTTCGTACACTCTAATTCTTTATCCATATACTCTCTATCAATAGCCATTAACTCGGAAACAATAGTACTTAACTGAGTTTCTTGTTTACCGTTTTGTTCTATCTGTTCTGCATCCATAAAAACCTCTATATTCTACACGGATTTCGCAGAACTAGGTGTTGCAGCAGGACGAGCGAACTTTCCTAATTCCTCTTCAATAGCTGTCTTTTGTCTTGTTAACTCATTGATTGCTGCTTGTAATTCCGCACGTGTTGCTTCTAGGCTATCAATATATTTCTTTCTTGCTTTTGCCACTTCATTTAAACTTTGAAGTTGACTTACTAGTGTCGATAAAGATTGTGTTGGTTGTCCATTTCCATTTTCTAATACCATATTATTACCTCCTACATGCTCTACTGTCTGCTCTGCCACTACAATGGTGCCCTTTGGATGTTCATCATGATTTTCAACGAAAGGTTGCTTATCTTCCATCTTTGGCTCTGATTGTGTCTTTAAAGATGGCTCATTCCTTTTTTCTTCTTTGACTGGTTCCTCATTTTTTAAACCTTGTCCTAGTTTTGCATAATATTCTTGTCTTTGCTCTTTACTTTGCCATGGTTTTCCATGTTCATCCATATATCCTGGAATAACTAATCCACCAGCAAGATTTTGCAAATAATGTAGATAGTGCTCTTCACTTTGCCATGGACTGCCATCTGGTGCTATATAACCCGGAGTTTTCATACCACCTGAAAGGGCCTTTAAATACTCTTCATAAGCTTCTTTACTACGCCATGGTCTACCCTTTGCATCATAATAGCCAGGAATTGGTAGTCCGCCTGAAATTAACTGACGATACTCCATGTATGCTTCTTTGCTTCGCCATGGCTTTCCATGTTCATCGATATATCCAGGAATCTTTAATCCCCCAGATAATTTTTTTAAATAAGTTTGATAAGCTTCTTCGCTAGCCCAATACATACCATTTGGTGCTTTAAAGGGTTGTGTGTTTCCCGTCTGCTCCGTTTTTGTCGGTTCTTCTCGCACTGCTTGTTTTGGTTCTTCCGTTTCTTCTGGTAATTGTGTATCTGTTTGTGTAGTTTGTACATCAGCCGTGCTATTTTCTTTTTGCTTTCCTATAAATGATAAATAAGCTTCCTCACTGGCCCATAAAGAACCATTGGGCGCTACATAACTTGCTTTTTTTCCCATTGTATCTCCTCCAACCATTTCTTTTGTACCAAGAGAAATATAGTGACGTAATACTTTACCGCGTTTCGCATCTTCATGATTCATTTTTGTCGCTAATTTATATTCTGCAAATTCAGACAATGACTTCTCTTTCTTCTGTGCCCTTTTTTCCGAAAGTTCAGGCTCACATGCTCTTCTTGCCATATATAGCCTCCTAGTATTACCATAATAACATAATACTACATTTTTTTTATTTTGACAATGTTTCACTGCATTTTCTATTGTTTTTTTACTTTCAAGAAATTGCTCTACATTTCTTTTTAAAACATAAAATACTTTAAAGGTGATAAAATGAATTTCCTACCAAATATCAATGCCAACAATTTTACTGTCAGTGCCTTCGTCATCGGTTTTTTACTATTAGATGATCTAAATCCAGCAGAACAAAATGCCGTAGGAAACTGGTTCATGTTAATTGGACAGGTACTTTGTACAAATTCTGCCCAACAACAAGTTTTAAATAACCGAACTAATGCCCAAAACGGTTCATCGGTTGTCAATAGCAATTTTTCCTCACTACAACGTAGTATGGATACCATTCAACAAGAACTACAAAAATATCAATAGATTGTCTTTTCTACTAGGATAATGATATAATAGTGGTGGTGATTAGATGAAAGTTGGAATATTAGGAACAGGAGCATTTGGTGTCTCCCTTGCCATCATTTTAAATGAAAACGGTCATAAAGTATCTATGTGGACAAAATTTGAGGAAGAGGCTTCCTACCTTTCACAAAAGCGAGTAAGTCCTAACTTAAAAAATGTAGTAATAGATTCCAAAATTAAGATATCTCATCATTTTAGAAAAACCGTTAAGGGAGCTGATTTAATCGTTATTGCCGTTCCTACTGCCTATGTTGGTGAAGTCTCTAAAATGCTTAAAAAGCATATCAAAAGTAATCAACATATTTGTATTGCATCAAAAGGAATCGAGAGAGATTCTTGTCTTTTTGTCTATGACGTATGTCATCAATACATCTCTTCCAATCAAATCGGTGTGATTTCAGGTCCTTCTTTTGCCATCGATGTTGCTTCTAAAGTTCCTATTGGATTATCTTTAGCTAGTAAAAATGAAGATACTATTCATATCATCAAAAGTGCTTTTCAAAATGAACACTTTAAATTACGAGAAACAGATGACATCCTAGGCGTTGAAATCTGTGGTTCTGTTAAAAATGTTATTGCGATTGCTTCGGGTATGTTAGATGGATTAGGACTACCTATTTCTACACAAGCCATGCTCATTACCGAATCCCTTAACGATATCAAAGAATTAATCGCTGCTTTAGGTGGGAATAAAGATACCATTTTGACATTTGCTGGATTCGGAGACATTCTACTCACTTGTACAAGTACCAAAAGTAGAAATTTTACCTTTGGGCAATTGATTGGCTCTAAAAAGCCAAAAGCAGAAATTCAAAACTATATGGATACCACAACAATTGAAGGCTTATATACCCTACACTCTATTTATCAATTAATTAAAAATAAAGAAGTGCACATGCCCATTATTGATTTAATAAGAGATATTATCTATGATGACAAAGCACCTGAATGCCTAATTCAATTTTTAATTCAAAAATAAAACTTTCCAATTTCTCGGAAAGTTTTTTATTTATTCAGTGACTTCTTCTAATTCCTTTTGTTGAATGTGAAGATAACTGATTTGATCCATCCAATGATAGGTACTGACAACTGAACAAATTAAGATAGGAACCCCTATTATCATCATTTGAATCTCATGAATATTCCATAAACCAATTGCCACTAAAACATCCAATCCCAAATATTTAAATAACTGTCCAAAAGAAGCTTCTAATTGTCGTTCTAATTCCTGTTTCATATTCCAAACCCTCCCATTTTTCTTCATTATAACATATTCTAAAAAGGGCTGTAAACAAAAAAGAAACTTGCGTTTCTTTCTTTATTTCGTAAATGGAATAAGTGCCATATAACGAGCATACTTTACTTGTGTTGCTACATATCTTTGGTGTTTTGCACAATTTCCAGTAATTCTTCTTGGTAAAATCTTACCTTTATCTGCACTAATATACTTTTTGATTACTTCAACATTTTTATAATCAACATCTTTTCCAGTACACATTTGGCATACTTTTTTCTTTTTTCTATAAAATTCAGCCATATTATTTCCTCCTTAATCTAGGAAGTTATCATCAATAGAAACAGAATCCCCATATTCAGCAAATGGATCATTCTCCACACTGATGCCACTATCTTGATAATCGTATGGACTTGGGTCTGAATAACTAGTAGAGTCACTTGATTGTGATTTGTTCTTTGATTCTACAAATTCAAAGTTATCTAAAGCAACCTCCATCGTATATCTCTTATTGCCCTCGCGATCATCATAACTTCCAGTTTGTAATCTACCTTCAATGCCAATTAAATTTCCTTTGTCAAAAAACTTGGCAATCGTTTCTGCTTGTTTTCTCCAAGCAACCACATTGATAAAATCCGCTTCTCTTTTACCATCTGCATTCGCAAACGTACGATTAACAGCAACCGTAAATCGTAATAGCGCTATATTACCACTGGTATATCTAAGTTCTGGTTTAGCAGTAATTCTACCTACTAATAATACTTTATTCATAGACCCTCCTTAATCTTCTTTTCTAATAATTAAGTGTCTAACGATATCTGAACTAATACCTGCTAAACGATCAAATTCTTTAACGCCTGCATCAGTTTGTGCTTCCACTTGGAATACATAATAATATCCGCTTTTAAATACTTCTGATCCTTTTTTGATATCGTAAGCTAATGCCCTTTGTCCCCAAGCATCTACACTAGTTACCTTACTACCGTTTGTCTCTAGAGTAGCTTTGAAACTATCAGCAACTTTTGCAATGTCAGCTTCTGCTAACGTTGGCTTTACGATAAACATAATCTCATAATTTCTCATGTTCTACACCTCCTTATGGTTTATAGCCTTCTTCAGGCAAGGAGTAAATTCATACTCGCCAATAATTATAACAAATAAAATGGGGTTTGTAAACAAAAACTTTTTCCTTTTCAATATTTTTAGAGAAAAACGAGATTCGACAAACAAAAAACTTCCTATTTTGGGAAGTTTCTTTTTATACATTAAAACGGAAATAGCAAATATCTCCATCTTTCATAAGATATTCTTTTCCCTCTAATCTCATCTTACCGGCTTCTTTGACTGCCTTTTCGGTTCCACAAGCCTCTAAATCTTCATAACTCATAATCTCTGCTTTGATAAACCCTTTTTCAAAATCCGTATGAATAATGCCTGCACATTGTGGAGCTTTCATTCCTGTCTTAAAAGTCCATGCCCGTACCTCATCTGAACCAGCCGTAAAGAAAGTTTCTAATCCTAAAAGAGAATAGGTTGCTTTAATTAATTGATCTAATCCACTTTCTAATACTCCTAATTCTGCCAAGAATTCTTTCTTCTCTTCCTCACTTAATCCGCTCAATTCGGACTCTATTTTCGCACATACGACAATTACCTCAGCATGAGATTTTTTAGCATACTCTTTTACTTGTTCGACATAGGCATTCGTCCCCTCTAACAAATCGTCCTCCGAAACATTAGCCATATAAATAATCGGTTTTAACGTAAGAAGATTGAATGCCTTTATCATCTTGAGTTCTTCTTCCTCCAAATCGAGACTACGAATCGTTTGATTCGCCTCTAAAGCACTTTTCAAACGAGTTAACAATTCTGCCTCTTTTTTTACTTCTTTATCTTGGGATAGCATCGCTTTCTTACCAATTTTATTAATTCGATTATCAATAATCTCTAAGTCCGCTAAAATCAGTTCTACCTCGATAATTTCCATATCACGAATGGGATCAACCGTATTCTCAACATGGATAATATTTTTATCCTCAAAACAACGAACCACTTCTACAATCGCATCCACTTCTCGAATATGAGACAAGAACTTATTACCAAGTCCCTCCCCTGTTGATGCCCCTTTGACCAATCCTGCAATATCCGTAAATTCAAAAGTTGTAGGTACAAGACTAGCTGGCTTATAAAGTTCATTTAAGAAATCTAACCTTTTATCTGGTACTGTTACAATTCCGACATTAGGATCAATGGTCGCAAAAGGATAGTTCGCCGCTAAAATATTTTTCTTTGTAATAGCATTAAATAGTGTTGACTTTCCTACATTTGGTAAGCCTACGATACCTGCTGTTAAACTCACTATTATCACCTCACCATATTCAGTTTACTATATTCATTTTTAAAAATCAAGAAAAGCTATTTTAAATAATATTGTTCATCAGAAACTGTTTTCTTCTTTTCTTTTTGGGCTTGATAATCGTGTCGTCCTAATTGCTGATAAAACGCTTGAATATCTTTTCTCACAAAAGTAGGATAAGAAATATTGGTCACATCTTCTTGATAAAAAGTCCAAATATCCTCATAACTTCTACCTGTAATATCCATGAAATAATAGAATAAAAATTGTTTGCCCATTTCATAACTTTTTTCATAATCTTCACGATTTAGCTCTGTTCCAAGATAACTTGATAAAGCATCAAAACCGATATCCATCCGTTTTTCAAATAGATGCATCAAATAAAAGTTATACTCTAAAGAGGTCTCTGGATAATGCTCGTTGAGACATAATAAATTTGTTAAAAATAACTTTAACAACTGTATTTGAGAAGAATTCGCCATCGCTGAATAAACTTCCTCACAAAGAATTGGATTAGAGTAATAATTTTCATAACCATCCAATTCTTCCATTTCTTTCATAAAATCATAAGGAAAAGAATTTAAAAGAACATTATATCCCACTAACATTTCTAAATTATCAATAAACATATAGGAATGATTCTCTAATACAGGAAATTGTTGAACCATGGCAATAGGATTTTGTAATAAACCATACTTTAAAAAGCCATCTGTTTCATAGTCATCTTGTAAACTTAAGACAAAACGTAGATTATCAAGAATTTCATGACATTCTAAATAAGTAAACAATTCTTTAGAATTTCGTTCCATGGCTAGTTCTTCAGCTGTTGCTTCTTCAATAAAGTGATAAGAAAAAAGAAAACAATCTTGACACGTAATTCCAGAGGGAGTAACAAACGTATCTTTTAAGTGTGTTTCATCTGGACACGGTTCACACAATAAATGTTTGAATTCATGTTCATTTACGGATATCGCTGTTTGTAAATTTGGATAACGACCGTCATCGCTTAAAAACCAAGAAATCTCATGATCAGAAGTAGAGGCTAAAGAATCAACATTAAATACATTGGTATTCGTGTGATAATTGAAAGATAAGTTTTCTAGTACACAAGCTAAATGAGCCATATCATAAGTAGGATATTGTTCTTTGATATCCATTGTAATGGTTTCTAATTGATGAAGGACTGCCTCTAAATCTTCCTCACTCAATTCTTCTATTCCTTTATATAGCATCTCATTATCTTCTCTATAAGCATATTTTTTATCCTGTTCTACTAACTTCTGTGTGTTAGTTTTAATAACCTCTTTCAATCGTTCCCAATAAATGGTATCTTCTTTAGAATTATATAAATAGGTGTTTTCGTGTTTGAAAACTCGTTTGGTTACTCCTTCATTTAAGTAGGCATCTTGATAACGAAAAGGAACATCTAACAACTGTAAAAACCGATTATCTTGAACACCACAATGATATAAGGTATTAAAGTAATCTTCTGACCTTTTAGAAAGGGAGTTCATTCCCTTTTCTTCTTGTGTTAAAATCAAATCATCATTCGATAAAACAGTATCAAAGTCTCTTTGAAAGTAGGAACTTGTTTCTTCTATAATGGAAGACTCTTTTTTAGTTGTCTCTACGGATTCTATTTCTTCTAATGGTTTTGTAGTCTCTACAATCGTTTCTACTATCGACTCTCTTACCAAACCGGTATTTTCTTTTTCTAACGTGCAGCCTGTCAATAGTAAAAATATAGAGGTAAAAAGTTTCATTCGCGCTAATTTTTTCACACTAATCCACCACCTAAATGTCCTTTATCATAGCACAAAAGGAATACAAATGCAAAAGTTTTTTAATCCTTGTAAATGATGATGTGCCCTAAAAATTGATGGCAAATTACTCGCTACTAGATTTTTAAAAATTTTTAGATATAATATTGTTATAGATTTATCTTACTCCCTATAAAATTTCTTAACCTCTATAGGAGTGAAATTCCATCTTTAGAAAGGAAAGAACTATGAATCAGGAATATGAATATAGCTTTAAAGTAAAAGACATTACCCCCTTTATAGATTATTGTCAACAACACCAGTATCAGTTGATAGAGGATTATCGACAAATAAGAACCCTTTATAAAAATAATGGAACCGTTATGGCTAGAATTACTAAAAACTTTTATCCTAATCAAACGATTGAAATTTTAAATTTTAAAGATGACCACTTAACCGATCAAGTTTTAAAAGTCAATCGAGAAACAGCAGATTTAATCATTACGGAGGAAAACAGACCTTTTGTTAATTCTTTGATTGAAATATTAGATCTTAATCATCCTAAAATTTTAGAACGTCATCGTCTTGTCTATCAAAAGAATCAAGTGAAATTTGAAATAGATGATTATACGACCCCAACCATAAAAGTAGTAGCTATTGAAGGGTTAAAAGAAGAAGTAGATGCTGTCTATCAAGAATTAGAATGCTTTAGCGATTTATTTCAAAATTAAACTACTCTTCAAAGAATTCTTTCCAATAAAAAAATTGCTGATTATATTAGCAATTCAGAGTGTAGACAAACCCCTAGATTTTTTCTAGAGGTTTTCTTATGCAAATTTTAAAAATTGAATTTTGATAAT
>CANRDB010000040.1 GCA_947629315.1 uncultured Bacilli bacterium | reverse complement strand
AACCGCCATTTTTGGTTTCATAGCTCAGTCGGTAGAGCAGAGGACTGAAAATCCTTGTGTCGGTAGTTCAATTCTACCTGGAACCACCATTTTGATAGTAAACCCAAGCATTTCGTTTGGGTTTTATTGTGCTATTTTATAGAGTTATTTATAAGCATATTGAAAGTTCTAAGACAAGCTGTTATTGTCATAAGGTACATTGGTGCTATATTTGGTTGTATTTAAGAAATATCTTTATTTGATTTTATAGTCAATTTGAAATTTATTAAAAATTTTTAATTAGAATTGACATTCAGTAGGAGAATAGTATAATGGAATTTGTGTGATAGTTTCCACAGAAACTATTTGAGGATTTGCCAATGAAAGATTTTAATTTAGATAAATTAATTTATATTGTTTACAGGGGAAAAGAAAATTATGAAATGACTTTGAAACAGTGTGCACAAGAAACAGGACTTACAAAACAAGAAGTGGATATATTGTTATTTTTGTCACGGAACGATTCCGAACAGAGAGCATGCGATATTGTGGATCATCGAAGACTTTCCAAGTCATATGTTTCTAAAGCTTTATCGTCTCTTGCACGAAAACAATTAGTCAAAGTGGAGGTAGACAATCAAGATCACCGTTATCAAAAAATTTTATTAACCGAAAAATCGAAAAAAATTATTTCCTATATGATTAGCAAAAAAGAGGAAGCTATTTCGAAAATAACCAGTGAAATATCCCCGGCGGATATGCAAATTTTTATGAAAGTAGTAGGGCAGATGGCTCTTAATATTGAGAAAGAAGGTTCGAATATACATGTTTAAACTTTTTAAAAAGTTAGATAGTAAAGATTGGTTCTATGTAGTTATTTGTGTTTCTTTAGTTGTGTTTCAGGTTTGGTTAGATTTAAAATTACCTGATTACATGAGTAAAATAACGGCACTCGTTCAAACTACTGGTAGTAGTATGGGCGATATTTTAATGCAGGGTGGATATATGCTGCTATGCGCTTTTGGAAGTTTACTTTCCGCAATTATAGTAGGATATTTCGCCGCGCTCTTAAGTTCTTCTTTTTCGAGGAAATTACGAAAAGAAATTTTTGAAAAAGTAGAATATTTTGGAATGGAAGAGATTAAAAAATTCTCAACCAGTAGTTTGATTACTCGTACTACCAATGATGTGACACAAGTAGAAATGCTCATTGGCATGGGACTTCAAATGTTGATTAAAGCACCCATCATGGCTGTATGGGCTATTTCAAAAATTATTAACAAAAGTATCGAATGGAGTGCCCTTACAGGTGTGGGAGTTTTAATTTTACTTACTGCGGTAATTGGATTAATGATTATTGTATTACCAAGATTTAAAATCGTTCAAAAATTAATTGATAGAATTAATGGGGTAACCCGTGAAAATCTAACGGGAATTCGTGTTATTCGTGCCTTTAATGCAGAAGAGTTCCAAAAAAATCTTTTTGCGGAAGTAAATAACACGTTGACGAATACACAATTGTTTAATCAGAGGTGCTTTTCTATATTAAACCCTATTATGAATTTAGTGATGCATTTTTTAACACTTGGTATATATGTGATTGGTACATATTTAATTATGGAAGCACATATGCTTGAGAAAATTACTTTATTTGGAAACATGGTTGTGTTTACTAGTTATGGTATGCAAGTAATTATGTCTTTCCTAATGCTTGCCATGATATTCATGATTTGGCCAAGAGCTCAAGTATCTGCTGCTAGAATTAATGAGGTATTAGTAGAGGAAGCACATGTTGTTGATGGTGATAAAACCGAAGGAAAACCGGGATGTATAGGAACAGTTGAATTTAAAAATGTATCTTTCAAATATCCAGATGCGGATGAATATTTATTGAAGGATATTTCTTTTAAAGTGAATAAAGGGGAGACAATTGCTTTTATTGGATCAACTGGTAGTGGAAAATCTACCTTAATCAACTTAGTTCCAAGATTTTATGATGTAACAGATGGCGAAGTATTAATAGATGGCATAAATGTCAAAGAATATACCCAAGAGGCCCTTCATAATAAAATAGGATATGTTCCTCAAAAAGCCTTCATGTTTACTGGAAGTGTAAAAGAAAATGTGGCTTACGGAGAAAATGGCAAAGGTGAAAAAAGCGATAAGAAAATTAAAGAGGCAATCGAAGTGGCCCAAGGAACAGATTTTGTTATGAGCATGGAAAATGGTTATGATAGTCATATCGCTCGTGGTGGTACGAATGTATCAGGAGGACAAAAACAAAGAATTGCCATCGCTAGAGCTATTGCAAGAGATCCAGAAATCTATATTTTTGATGATTCTTTTAGTGCTCTAGATTATAAAACTGATGCGACTCTCCGTAGAGAACTTAAAAATTACACGAAGGATGCAACAAGTATGATTGTAGCTCAGAGAATAGGAACCATTTTAAATGCTGATAAGATTGTTGTATTAGACAAGGGAAAATGCGTCGGTATTGGAACACATAAAGAATTATTGAAGAACTGTCAAATTTATCAAGAAATTGCTTTATCACAACTTTCAGAGGAGGAGTTACAACATGCCTAGGGGAAGAAATTTTGAAAAGTCAAAAGACTTTAAAGGTTCTATGAAACGTTTACTTGGAAATTTAAGACCATGGAAAGTCTTTTTAACCATCGCTCTTACATTAGCTATGATTAGTGCTATCTTAGCATTAATTGCTCCTAATAAATTATCAGATTTAACGGATGAGATTACTAAAGGTTTGACGCCCAATATGAATGAGAAAACCATCCAAGAAATTTTGGTAGATGAAAATATTTCTCCAGAAGATAAAATGGCTTTTCAACAATTCTTACAAAATAGTGAGAAAGAGGAAAGTCAACTATTGGTTGAGATGGATGCGTTACCAGACGCTGTTTATGACAAAATTAAACCTACTATGAATATAGATAAAATTAAATCAGTGGCTATTTTACTAGCGGTCTTCTATATTATTAGTGCTATTTTTGGATATGTTCAATCTTTCATTCTAACCGGTATTTCTAATAAATTTGCTAAGAACTTAAGAACCAAAATTAGTGATAAAATTAATACACTTCCTTTAAAATATTTTGATCAACATGAAACGGGAGATGTATTATCTCGAATTACAAATGATGTGGATACTATTGCGCAACATTTAAATCAAAGTTTATCTGTCTTAGTAACCAGTATTACCCTTTTTATAGGTTCCATTATCATGATGTTTATCACGAATTGGATTATGGCTATTACAGCCATTATTGCTAGTAGTTTAGGGTTTGCTTGTATGGGATTAATTCTTGGAAAATCACAAAAGTATTTTATTCAAAGACAAATAGAATTAGGAAATTTAAATGGTCATATTGAAGAGATTTATTCTGGACATAATGTCGTGAAAGCGTATAATGGAGAGAAAAAAGCAAGTGAAGAATTTGATACTTTAAATGACAAGTTATTTAACTGTAATCGTAAAAGTCAGTTTTTATCAGGATTGATGCAACCAATTATGGGATTTGTTGGTAACTTTGGATACGTTGCTGTATGTGTAGTGGGTGCCTTACTTACGATGAACAATGTGATTTCCTTTGGGGTAATCGTGGCATTTATGATATATGTTAGATTATTTACGAATCCACTATCACAAATCGCGCAAGCGTTCACATTCTTACAATCGACAGCAGCTGCATCAGAAAGAGTATTTGAACTTTTAGATGAAGCAGAAATGCAAGATGAAAGTGGCTTAAAGAAACATCTATCGAGAGAAGAAGTTAAAGGAGAAATAGAGTTTAAACACGTAAAGTTTGGGTATGATGATCATAAAATTATTATCAAGGATTTCAATGCAAAAGTAAAACCAGGACAAAAGATCGCTATTGTTGGTCCGACAGGTGCTGGAAAAACGACGATGGTCAATTTGTTGATGAAATTTTATGATATTAAGGATGGAGATATTTATATTGACGGAATTTCTACGAAAAATTTGACTCGCGAGAATATTCATAATCTATTTGTTATGGTGTTACAGGATACCTGGTTATTTGATGGAACTGTCCGTGACAATCTAAAATTTAACAAAGAAGATGTTACCGATGAGGAGATTATGGCAGCTTGTGAAACCGTTGGTATTGATCATTTTATCAAGACATTGCCAGGTGGATTGAATGCTAAATTAAGTGATAGCGAATCGATTAGTCAAGGTCAGAAACAATTGATGACAATCGCTCGTGGAATGTTAGAGGATGCTCCTTTCCTTATTCTAGATGAAGCTACTTCTAATGTAGATACGCGTACGGAAGAATTAGTTCAAAAAGCTATGGATAAACTCACCGTTGGAAAAACTTCATTTATTATTGCTCACAGATTGTCCACTATTAAGAATGCCGATTTGATTTTAGTTATGAGAGATGGAAACATTGTAGAACAGGGCAATCATCATCAACTTTTAGCGAAAAATGGATTTTATGCGGAACTATATAATTCTCAATTTGAGAAATTTAGTGAATAAATGAATCGTAACAAAAAAATATGCACACATTTGTGTATATTTTTTTGGGTAACTCTATTAAAAAATAAAAATTTATGGTATGATTATAAATAGAATTATGATAGGAGGAATAAAAAGTGTATAATTGTCCTAAATGCGGATCACCATTAGAACCAGGCTATAGTGTATGCCCTAGTTGTGGTGAACCAGTCAATGTAAATGTTTCCCCTGAAATGAATCCTGGAGTACCAACACCGCCCCCTGTATCCGCGGTACCACCAATAGCCCCACTTCCAGCAGAGTCTGTTCCTGCTGGGAATGAGCCTATTCCAGTAGTACCAGACCCCAGTGCGGTTTTGCCAACTAGTGAACTTTCTAGTGGCGTTGTAGCTCCTGCTCCCATAAATTTAGCGAGTGAAAATACACCCCCTGTAGTGGAAGTAAATCCTATACAAGGTATGGAGGTAGACACTAATTCAATTATGGGAACAGAAATACCTACTGATACATCTTTACCAGAAGTAGTTGCACCAAGTCATGATAACGTCAGTAGTTTAGAGCAAAATATCGCATTACCGCAGACAGAGTCAGAGGAAGAGTCAAAAGAAAAAGAGAAGAAAATGAACTTAATTATTTTTATTTCTGTTGTTTGCCTTTCTCTTTTAGCGCTTGCCTTATTACTATTTTTTATGATTAAAATGTTTTCGGGTAAAAATGATAGCATAAATGAAAAAAATTTAGATCAAACAAAAGAATATCATTATGAGGGATTTTATTTGTATGTTCCTGATGATTTATATGCTGAAGTTCAAAAGAAGGATTTTTATATAGGAGATAAAGAAAAAACTTGGTCTGCTGTTTTAACTCTAGGAACGGGAACTTATAACACACTAGTTAGTAATAAAAATCAGTTGATAGATTATTTCCAACAAATGGGCTATGAGGCATCTGAACCTGTGGAAAAAGAAGTGAGTGGAACTTCGTTTGTTGTTACAGAAGTTATGATGGGAACTAAAAATATCTTAGTAGCATATGCCAAAGCGAACGGTACTCAACTATTCGGTGTTATACTAGAAAATGAGACTGGAAAATATACCGATGATGATTTAAAGCCAATAGGAACCTTAATAGCAACGATGGAATATAAAGGACCATATTTTGAACTACCGGATGGATTGAATTTAAATTCTTATCGTAATACGTTTTCTATAGCAGAATAAAAGAATTGATATTAAACTGTTGATTAAACTTTGTTTTCAAATTGAGTTATCAACAGTTTTTTGATGCTTTTTGATAGAATTAGGTAAGAAAATCTCTTCTAGTCTAAACCAATTTTTAGTATCAATGATAATCAAATGTCATTTGCTAAATAGATTATTTTGAATATAATATTTCATAAGGTTTTTAAAACGAATTCTTTCAGTTTTCATAATTCTCCCTCTCCTCCTTCGTGGCAAAGAAACATTTAACTTATTATACACTAATCAAACTTATTTCCGCTTTTTTATTAAAAACGGAATTTCAAATGAAAATTAACGAATATTTCAAAAAAGAGAAAAATGGGGTTGAAATTTGAAGATAAACATGCTATAATCAAATACGTATTTGGAAATGCGCTCATAGCTCAATTGGATAGAGCGTTTGACTACGGATCAAAAGGTTAGGGGTTCAACTCCTCTTGGGCGCACCATTTTTAAAATTCGGGAAATGGCTCAACTTGGTAGAGCGCGTGGTTTGGGACCATGAGGTTGCAGGTTCAAATCCTGTTTTCCCGACCATTAGTGAATAAAGACTATTAATAGTCTTTTTTTGTGTAATATCCTCATGGTCCATAAGATACTCTATAAATTAAGGGATTAATGAATAGGAATATAATTAGGAAAAATTTACTATTTTTTGATGAACTACTATATAATTTCGTTATTCTTAAAACTTTAAAATTGTTTCCTAAAGCCTAGAATAGTTACTATAATCATTGTTACTGATAAAGATTGAAAATATCATTGATTATCTTCATTCAGCAACGTACTAATCATTTTTGTCCAAGTGGATAGGGTAGTATAATTTTGATAAATCTTTCTCTTGAATTTCAAAATTGGTACCGTGATCATGAATTTGTCCAACGCGAGCACCATCTTGATATACCCCCATACAAAAGGATAGTTTGATATCCCCAGTTTCTATTAAATGGACAAAGGTTGAAAAATCTTTCAATCTATAAAAAGATATACGTTGATAGGAAAAGTAGTCTATCCCTTGAATTGTCTTTTTATAGGCATTTACGACGGCCAATGTTTGCAATTTATAATATATTTTTTCTTCTAACAAATCAAAAGACCAAGACGTATCTTGATTTAATATATGATAATTTAAATCGGTCACAATTAATTGCAGTTTTTTCTTTTCGTAATTTACTTTTAAGAGAAATAAATACCGTGTACCGATGGGAGTGCAACTTTTAGCATTCACTGTTCCTGACAATTTCTTAATAGTTGGAAATTTGGTATCTGGATAACCGAAATTTTCCCTTAAATTTTGAATGGCGAAAAGGTAATCCCCATCTGGAGTAGCACTAAATAAATGAATTTTTCCATGACTAAATACATTTTTCGTTTTGATTTCGATGTCGTAAAAGTCGGGTATAGGAAAATTCTCCTCCGATTTATTTAACAATGATTCAAAGGTATATCCTATGCCAGTAGCGCCTTTTCGCTTGCTAGCAATCCATCCCATGTTTTTAATTCTTTCAAACTCTAAATTTAACAATTTTATATTTGTGTTCATATTTGCCTCCTAACGTATTATTATTGATTAAACGTATATTTCCTTGTTTTTGTCGAAAAAAACGTTAAAATGGCGTTCTAAACGCAAATTTGGGCATAAAAAAACTGATTTTATCTATCATCAGTTTTTTAATTATTAAAAATATAAAAACTATAAATCTAACAAATAAGCGAAGTATGATAGATTTTTATAAATCATCTAGCATCTTATTGATTTTATGATCACGGATTTTATAGAACACAAGTACCATGATGATGATACCGATGAGAGAAGCAACCCCAATCATGATATATTTGACAATTTTTGTAGAGTTTGTATCGTCTTCTTTACTATCGTTTACGGAATCGTTTTCGCCCATATTGTTCGTAACGGAAGAAGATTTTTCATGTTGCTTAAGTTTAGCAAGAATATAATAAGTTTTCGTAGTTCCTAATTCTGATGTGACGACAATGGTAACTTGATAATCATGTTCTTTTAAATTGTCAGCACCGATTATTTGGTAGGTAGCTTTAGTATCCTCTAGTTCTGCTTTGACTTGTAATTGATTGATATTTTCATCGACTTCAATTTTATATTCTTGTATATCTTTATCAAAATTAATGTCATATTCTGCTACTGAAAGAGATTTCAAATATGTGTTACTTGATTTTGATACCTGAGTACTCGAATTAGTGGCTTTATTAGTGGAAGAATTCTTAGCGGTAGAATCTTGTTGGATTTTGATGGTATGAGAAGAATGAGCGGTAAAGGTCAATTTTTTTGGTTCTCCATTGGAATCGTTTAAGTCTAGAACATCAACACTAACTTCTCCTAACTGGATGGTAGTGGATGTTGCATCGGTATTTTTGATGAGGAAGGTCACATCTACATAAAAGTTATCACATGCCATGTTAGTTTCGTCTTGTGTTTCATTAGATTGACTAACAAAGGTATATTGATTATCGTCTAGGACGACGTTGGTGGTAAGGTTGTTGTAGTCTGTATGAGCCTTGCTGATGATTAACACATCAGAATCAATTTTTAACTCTCCTTCGGCAGCTACGATTACTGGATTATCTCCCATTTGAGAACAGTCTGTAGAGATTTGAAATCGTAAGGAGAATTCTTGTCCCACTGTCACTTCTTTTGGACCGCTAATAGAGGTTTCTGTAATATTTGCGGCCTTCGTTTTCATTGGCAATAATAAGATTGTTAACATCCAGAAATATACTACATACTTTTTCATAATCATCACTATCTACTTTCTAATTTAGTATATCATAAAGCACTGAAAAATGCAGTAAAATTAGAAAGTAGAGTATCGTTCGTTACACTTTCCAATAATCAAAACGGATGACACAAAAAGAAATACCGTATTAGATATTCCTTTTTGCTTGACAAATATATAGGATAGAGATAACAACTACAAGAAGACTGATTATCCATAAAGAGAGATAATTTGTGATAGAATCTAT
>CANRDB010000039.1 GCA_947629315.1 uncultured Bacilli bacterium | reverse complement strand
ATGTAAAAAAATACAAATTAATTATATAACTTGTATTTTCTCTTAAATTTTTCCAACATTTACTTTACTTCACCAATTCTCTTTTATATTCCATTGCTTAACCAAAAAAATTATGTTATATTTAAACTAGAAGAAGGTATGTTTATGAACAATGGAACCATTACGTTCATTACAAACAATGTGATAAGTTACCTCACCTCTAAATATGGTCAAATCTCAAATATGCGCGAATTAAAAAATCACATTGAAAACTATATTCAAAAAAATTATAATAAAAAAAAAGATCAAGCCAATATTGTTATTGTTGATATAGAAAATATTTGGAAAAAAAGTGCTCCTACATCCCTCACTAGACAAGATTCTAATAACAGAGAAACAGAACTCTCTCCTATTCCTGAAGTTTCTTCATACTTTACCATTCAAAAAAGCAATCACGAAAACAAGAAAATTTCAGTTCCCATGGAAATTGCAGAATATAATCTTTCCAATTTTTTAGACTCCTATCATCTTTTTAAAACATTTTTAGAGGGAGAGACCTTAGAAGGAATCAGCAAAAATGGCAAACATTTTGAACAATGGAAAATTTCTTTTGATGATATTACTTCTAATGCTCATGCGTTTGGACTTCCTGATAAAAGATATAGCAAGCGTATGCTATTTTCATACCTAGCATACCTAAATAGACAAGGGAAATATGACAAGATGAGATTCTTTCCTACTTCCAAAAATAATGACGTAGAGAAGAACAAACAAGAAATAGAGTCGCAAATTATAAACTTTTTATCTAATGAAATATCCACATTTTCTAGTACGGAAGAATATCAGAAAAAGGTGGTGACATTACTCTCTTCCATAGAAAACTTTTTAAAAGAAAACAGTGATTTCTTGACTTACCAAGAAGCAGAAAATATGTCTAATCTTGCAAAATTTGTGATGTCTACATTGAAGGATTTTGATCACATGTTAGATACTTCTTGGATTCGCCAATATACATATATTGAATCTGAAGGCTTTCCGCATTTGTGTTACTCCATTATTTCAAAGGAAAAAAAGAAATATATAAAAGATGACTTGGAAAATTCATATGATTATAATGCCTTATTTTCTACATTAAATGGGGAAAAATGGGAATATTTCCATCACTTATCAAAAGAACTAAAAGATAAAATCAAAACAAAAAAAATCTTGGAACGTTATGATGACTTCTACGAAAAATTGAAAGGCTTTGAAGACGAAATTACCTCAACAAGCATGAAATTTAAGACATGGGAGAATGAGGAACTTAAAAATAGTTTATTTCAAAATTTAGAGGGTTTGAAAGAATATATGAATTCTCCTGAAAATATTGCAGAAAATATTATGGATTATGAGGATTTAAAAACCCTCTGCGATGAATTAGACAAATATCATATTTTTGACTATGTTTCCAGTAAGGATGCTAGTACCTATATCAACAATTTGATTCAATATATTGAAAATATACCATATTCATTAACACCAGATCAAAAAAAAGAACTTAAAGAGTATCTAAAAAAATATAACGATTTATTAAACGGACCTATAAAAAATCGGAGTCAGGATACGATAGATGATTTTATAAAAAATATTAGTTCTTTAGAATGGCTAACAAGTAACATTCATCAAGCAGAAGATTTAATCCAATTATATTCAAAAATAACAGAATTAGGAACAGAAGAGATTTCTCTTGCCATGATTCTTACTGATATACCTCAATTCATCCAAAATACAAAAAAAATGTATGAACAGATGGAAACAACAGAAGAACAGAAAAATACGATAGCGGGATATTTGGATAAATTGGAAAAACTTAATAATAACACAAGTGAATATCACAACTATCTTGAAAGAAGTTTTCCAAATGACCTCATTGCTGAAATGGTTGCTCATCATGAACCATACTTCAAGAAATCTGAAGATTTAGAATCATTTATCCGACAAAATTCTCGTGCATTTCCATATTCCATTCAACAGAAAGACATCGAAAAATTAAAGAACGAATGGGATACGCAATTAGAAGGATATCAACATAAAACTGATAAGATTGACAAAAAAGAAAAGGAAGAAGAAGAAAAACAATTCTTGTACAAATTTTTGAATGATATTTCTGAAAACAAATCGCTAGAACAAACTTATCGAGAATTATTTGATGATACGAAAACAAGAGATTTTAGAAAGAACGTAGATAAATTTATAAATTCCTTTAATTCATATTTAGAGAGAAAAAATGTTCCTGATATTGTTGTTTTTTATATGATTCCTAAAATTCGAAAGAAAATTATAGAGAGGAGTCAACGTCTTCAAAATTTATTCACAAAAGAGCAACTAGATACCACCGAAGACCACCTACAAGAATTTGATTCGTTCTTTAAAAATCCAAAAAATTGTATGCAATCCCTATCGAAAGAAATTGCCAAACTAGATCAAAAAATCAATATGAAAAGGCTTGTAGATTTTTCTCATGGTAGAGCTGTGAGAGAGATTGCTTGGTTAGACGTTTTTGCCTATTGCTTACAACAAAAGGATTTCATAGATTTTCTAAAATTAGGAAATTTTAAAGTAAGATTTAAGGCTAAATATGATGGAAAAGAAAATCCAGAATTTATGGAACAAACTATGATTCCAAATTTTGCAAAACAAGCAACTAAATCCTACATGATTCCAAATTTTGTCACCATTTTCCAACGATGGGATCACCTAAAAGCAACATGTGAAGGCAATAAAATATGTATTCAGTTGGGAGATTACAACAACACCATCCTAGTTCTAGACAAACTAAATACAGAGGAGCAAAGGATAGACAATAACACCATTTATACATTTAATTCTTTACGACTGGAAGGAGCACCGGAAGGATCTATTAATCTTTTCGTAAGAAAAAGCAGTAATAACAGTGCGGAAGTTAAGGCTGGAGAAGAATACTATGACCAAATCAAACAAAGCATCGAAAACCAAAGATTGCGTTCTATGCAACAACAAGATTTCGCTGTTCATCGTATTGCTTAAGGAGGTTTTATGAAAGATTCAATATTTGATAATTTTCAATATTTACGATTACTAGATCAAGCACAAACTCACTATGAAAACATCAACTTACACTTGGCATCTTCTAACGAGGAAGCACTTGCGATTGCCCCTATTGAGTTACTAAGTATCTTCTTATTAACTCCATCTAGTCATTCTTTACCACCTTTTCAAGAAGAAACCATTCAATCATTAAAAGAGTTAGTGGCAGAAGCACTTTATGGCGAAAACAAATTACAATATTTTTCTAAAGAAACATTGGAGAAACTATTTATGATTTCTAATTCTTACCGTATCACAGATACTCTCAATAAAGAATTATCTTTAAAATATGCAGAATACCTCAACAATTCTGGTAAGTTAATTAGTCCTATTGGTATTCCTATCTTAGAGAACATATTATAGCAAGAGAACATGAACTGTGTTCTCTTTTATTATCAAAAAAAAGACTATTTTACAATAGTCTTACCCCCTGCTACTTTTTAATCAATCTTTTTAAATAATGCTGTCCCTCAAATGGTCCAACTGCAGTTAATTCATATTCTTGGGATAAATTTTGAATATCCTTTTCAATAAATTCTTCCGTTTCTTCCCCTTTTAAAATGTTCTTCACTTTATTTACTAATTCAGGATTTTTTAAACCAATAAAATCAAATAATTGTTCTATCGTAATGACCTGTTTCGTAAATGGATTCTTTTTACCAATTTGTGTCAAATCAATTTGGAAAGTCATATAAAAATATAACAATATCAAACTTACTTGATCAATTTTAGGAGTATATTTTTTTCCTTCGCTAAATTTCACTTTATCTAACGATGTCATATTCGTTAACGCAGAAGACTCCCCTATTACTAAGTGATTTTTTACTTGCAATGTATCGTAAGATAGAATAGATATCTGACCATTTTTACTAATAAAAATATGATTCAAATCACATAAATAAGGAAAGCAAATTTGCTCTGCATTTCCACGTTTTACAATCTCTACTAACTTTTTAAAAATTTGAGCATAATTATCTAGATTGACCATTTCTTCATAATTCTGTCCTTCAAGATATTGAATCAAACTAATACCCGGTGCCTTTGGCATGAGATAGCCATGAAAATCATTATGATTATACACACCTGCCGTTGGAACCATAATTTCTGGTAGCTTTGGTAACTTTTGCGTATCCATAATTTTTGTTTCCACATCTACACCACAAACACGAACAGCCTTAAGGAAGGATGGGGAGAATAACTTTAAAACACTACCATCCTGAAGTTTATAAATCACACTAGTTTCTCCAACATGCAAAACATCGTTTGGATGAAATGTTAAATCGCTAAGATAAACTTTTTTGAGACCTCTGCCACCTCTTTTAATTGGATATTGCATAGTCATTCCCCCTCTTTTGGTAGGTTACTTTAACATAAACGTATTAGATTGTCAAATTACACGAAAAAGAGTATTGATTATCAACACTCTTTTATCTAAAATCCAATAGATTCTATATCATTTCACTTAATTGGCCACTAAACTTCTGATAGGCTTCCGTAATTTTAGTTCCTTCTGCCGATTCTAGTTGATACCAGCCTCTTTGAAAAGAATAATCGAAAAATCTTCTCTGCAAATTAGAAACTTCATCAAAGATTGGTTTAATACGGTCATATAATTCACGATTACTCATCTCATTTAATGCATATGAATAATTATTTACTAAATTCTTGAGACATTCCAATAAGTCATTCAAATAATTTTGATCATTCATAGCCACCGTTTGTGGTACTTCTACTTGGGGATTTCCGACTTTATTTTGATTATTCATTGTTTCCTCCTACATATAGTGAATCCAACAATACTTGGTAATGCTTTTTTAATGTCGTTGCTAAAGTGGCAAATGCTTCTTTTAAAACGACATCTGTTACTTCTGTACTAAAGTGATTTGCTTTTTTTGATAACGTAAAATTCCAGTTCATCATATCCTCTAAATAGGATAAATCTTTAGTAGATACCATAGCTGGTACTGTATTCATAAAATCATCCTTTCCATCTATATCATGAGTCGAATTACGATAAATATACAAAAAATCTAAATCATATGATTGGACTATTTTATTCGAAGAATTCTACAAGATTTTGGTTTCGCTATGATAATGCCACATAAAATGTTAATTTTTGATAGAATCGTGATATAATAAAAAAAATAGGAGGTTTCTATGAAGCGTATTTTATGTACTTTAGGAATATTCATTATCGGTCTATGTTCATTAACTGCCTGTCAATCTAAAAAAGCTGTAACTTATCAGGTAGATACGGGCGATAAAATTACGATTACTTTAAAAACATCCGGGGATTACGACTTAACAGCAGAAGTTCCTTTTAAGATTACGAAAGATGGAAAAGAATTATCACAAGGAAAGTTCATGTCTGCTAGTTCTTATGACCAATTAATTTCCATGTTGAGTGGTAGATCAGATATTCAAATTGTGGATAGTGGGGAAAAAGATGGAAATTCCTATACGTTTTATTCTCCTAATCATGTAGAATATATTTACATCATCAAAATCAATAATTCACAAACAGGAGTTCTATTAACGAATAGTCACTCACAAGCAGAAGCACAAGAATGTTTTCAATTATTAACTTTTCAGTTAGCAGATTCAGACAATTAACCGTTGTCTTTTTTTGTGATAATAGCTTGTTGATATAGTTCTTGAAAACAACGTACATGCATCTTTTCATCTTCAATAATTCGTTTTAAAATATCTTGGATATACTTATCTTGAATTTCTTCGATATGCTTTTGATAGCGTTGAATCGTTTTCTGTTCCTGTTTGATATCAATCTGTAAGAATTCTTCCAAATTCTCTTCATAATGAATGACACGACTACTCCATGGATTAATCGTTCCTAGACAACTATCAACGGTATAATACGATGGAGGATATCCCAATTGATAAATCAATTCCCCTAATATCTTTAAATGATGCATCTCTACTTTTGCTATCTCCTCTAATACTTTGGATACCTTGCGATTAACAATACTTTGAAACACATATAAGTGAATAGCAGTATCCTCTCCACCTTCTCCCGCATAATCTTCTAATAAAATTTCCGCATAGGAAATATTTTCTTTTTCTACTTGAATAGGAGGATAAGGTTTATTCACTTGACAATTCATATCATCACCTACTCCATCCTATGAAAACAAATTTTTAAACATGATTAGAATTGATATCTCACTATTTTTATAGTAAAATAATGAAGAGAATAGAGAGGCGGTTTTATGGAAAAATTAGAACTAGAAAAAATGAATGATTATTGGAATGCTGCCAATTATCTAGCGTTAGGTCAACTTTATTTATTAGACAATCCCTTATTAGAAGAACCTTTAAAAAGGGAACATATTAAAAAGAAAATTGTCGGTCACTGGGGAACTGTTCCTGGGCAAAATTTTATCTATACTCATTTAAATCGAATTATTAAAAAATATGATTTGAATATGATTTATATTTCTGGTCCTGGACACGGTGGGAATGCAATGGTTGCTCAAACTTATTTAGAGGGAACTTATAGTGAAATTTATCCCAATATCAGTCGCGATAAAGAGGGTCTTCAAAAACTATTCAAACAATTTTCCTTTCCTGGGGGAATTTCTAGCCATGTCGCCCCAGAAACGCCTGGTTCTATTAATGAGGGCGGAGAATTAGGATATTCCCTTGCTCATGCTTTTGGAGCAGTCTTTGATAATCCCGACTTAATTGCTACTTGCGTCGTTGGAGATGGAGAAGCAGAAACCGGTCCTTTAGCGACTGCTTGGCATTCTAACAAATTTATCAATCCAAAAAGAGATGGAATTGTACTTCCTATCTTACATTTAAATGGATATAAAATCAGTAATCCTACTATCTTCTCTAGGATTTCGAAAGCAGAAATTCTACGATTCTTTGAGGGATGTGGATGGCATCCTTACTATATTGATGAAGAAGACACAATGAAAATGCATGAAGTAATGGCAGATACTTTAGACAAGATTGTTTCCGAAATTCAAAATATTTGGAAACATTCGAGAGAGTTGAATGAAACTAGACGTCCTCTTTATCCGATGATTATCTTCAAATCCAAAAAAGGATGGACAGGACCTAAAATAGTCGATGAAAAAGAAATTGAAGGAACTTTTAGAGCTCATCAAGTACCAATTGCAATGGATAAAGAAGAACATGTTGCCATGTTAGAAAATTGGTTAAAAAGTTACCACCCTGAAAAATATTTTGATAAAAATGGAACTCTTATTCCAGAACTTCAGGCTTTAGCGCCTACCGGTAATCGTCGTATGGGGGCCAACCCTCATGCCAATGGAGGACTTCTCCTTAGAGATTTAAGATTGCCTGACTTTAAGGACTATGCCTTAGAGTTCCAACATCCGGGAGAAATAGAAGCGCAAGATATGCTAGAACTCGGTGGCTTCATCCGTGATATTTTTGAATTAAATAAAGAAAGTAAAAACTTTAGAATATTTGGCCCTGACGAAACAATGTCAAATCGCTTATCAAAAGTGTTTGAAAAAACCAATCGAATGTGGAATGCAGAAATGAAAGAAAATGATGAATTCCTTGCTCAAGATGGTCGAGTGATGGATTCTATGCTTAGTGAGCATATGTGTGAAGGATGGTTAGAGGGATACCTACTAACGGGTAGACATGGGGTATTCGCTAGTTATGAAGCCTTTATTCGAATTATCGATTCCATGGCTAGTCAGCATGCGAAATGGTTAAAAGTCACTAGTGAACTTCCTTGGCGACAAAGTATTGCATCACTAAACTACATTTTATCTTCTAATGTATGGCAACAAGATCACAATGGATTTACCCATCAAGACCCAGGATTCTTAGATCACGTTGCTACAAAAAAGGCAGATATTGTTCGAATGTATTTACCTCCTGATACCAACTGTTTACTATCTGTGTTTGATCATTGTATTCGTAGTCGTGATTATATTAATGTCATGGTAACTTCTAAGCACCCTCGTCCACAATGGCTAACCATGGATGAGGCAATCAAACACTGCACACAAGGAGTGAGTATTTGGAAATGGGCAAGCACAGATAATGGTGAAGAACCAGATATTGTCTTAGCTTGTGCTGGAGACACTCCAACACTAGAAGCTTTAGCAGCTGTTTCTATTTTAAAAGATAAAAATATCGATATTAAAATTCGTTTTATCAATGTAGTCGATTTAATGAAATTACAGCCACAAGCTAGGCATCCTCACGGGTTAAGTGACCAAGAATACGATGAACTATTTACTGTAGATAAGCCAATTGTATTTGCTTACCATGGTTATCCATCCCTTATTCATGAACTTCTCTACTATCGTCATAATCGCGATTTACATGTTCGTGGATATATTGAGGAAGGAACAATCACTACTCCATTTGATATGCGCGTTCAAAACCACATTGACCGTTACCATTTAGTAATGGATATCGTAAGAAGAATTCCAAAACTATCGGGTGAGTGTGCTTATATCATTCAAGAAATGCAAGAAAAACTAATCGAACATAAACATTATATTGAAGAATATGGAGAAGACATTCCCGAAGTACGAGAATGGAAATGGAAATAAAAAGAGCATCTATTATGGATGCTTTTGAGTCTGTAAATAAATCTGTGTAAATAAAAAATCTTTCCATGATAAAATAAAAGAAATGGAGAGATTTTTATTA
>CANRDB010000038.1 GCA_947629315.1 uncultured Bacilli bacterium | reverse complement strand
AGAAATGATCAACAAAGATTCTATTCTTATCTTAAGTTTTATTCTTATAACGATTTATTAAAGCAGATGAAAGCTTATCTTAAACGTTCTAACAATATTCCAATGCAAGTTCTAAATTGGCTTACTCCTCTTGAAGTTAGACATAATCTTGAACAAAAAAACAATATTCTATAATTACATTTTTACTATATCATATTGCTTTTTATTTTTTATTTATTTTTGTCTCACATCATTTACAATTATACAAGAAAAGAGGAGTTATTCTTCCTCCTCTTCCTGATTCTCTTGCAAAGCATCTAGTAATTCTTCTCTTTGCATTTTAGTATAACCTTTAATTTTCTTCTCTTTAGCCATCTCTCTTAAATCTTCTGTTGTCAAATCCTCTAAAGAAACTTCTTTAAAATCGCTACCATCGATTTCATTATCTTCATCAGGCATACATCCATGCTCTACTAAATACTCAATTTGTTCTTTCGTAATGGTTTCATACTCCAACAAAGTATTGGCAATTAAATCTAACAAATCTCTATTTTCTGAAATAATTTGTTTTGTCTTTTCATAGCACTCATTAATAATCTTTCGTTGCTCTTGGTCAATTTCAAATGCCACTTGACTAGAGAAGTTTCTACTCTTATTGTAATCTCTTCCTAAGAAGACACTAGATTCTCTCTGTTCAAACTGTACAGGTCCTAAATCACTCATACCATATTCGGTAACCATAGCACGGGCAATCTTTGTTGCCTTTTCAAAGTCATTATGAGCACCTGTCGTTACTTCATTGAATACTAACTCTTCCGCAACACGTCCTCCTAAAAGACCACTGATTGTTTCCAATAGTTCATTTTTCGTTTCTAAGAACGTTTCTTCTCTAGGTAACATCAAATTGTATCCACCAGCAGTACCTCTTGGAATGATAGTAATCTTTTGAACTTCATTCGCTCCCTCTAATTTAATACCAACTACAGCATGGCCTGCTTCATGGTAAGCAACCGTTCGCTTCTCTTTTTCTGTATACTTTTTCGTTACCTTTGCAGGTCCCATCAAAACACGGTCATGAGCTTCATCCACCTCAGCCATGGTAATAGCAGGTTTATTTCTTCTAACGGTTAAAAGAGCTGCTTCATTTAATAAATTCTCCAAATCGGCACCACTGAAACCAACTGTTCTTTTAGCAATATTCTCTAATTTTACACCTTTAGCAAAAGTCTTTCCCTTTGCATGAACTTGTAAAATTTCTTCCCTACCACGAACATCTGGTAAATTAACGGTTACTTGTCGATCAAAACGTCCTGGACGTAATAATGCTGGATCCAATACATCTGGTCTATTCGTAGCAGCAATAACAATAATTCCCTCATTCTCACCAAAGCCATCCATTTCAGTAAGCAATTGGTTCAAAGTTTGTTCCCGTTCATCATGTCCGCCACCTAAACCAGCACCTCTTTGACGTCCAACGGCATCAATTTCATCAATAAAGATTAAACACGGTGCGTTTTGTTTCGCTTGCTTAAACATATCTCTTACACGAGAGGCTCCTACTCCGACAAATAATTCTACGAAATCAGAACCACTTATATAATAGAATGGAACATCGGCCTCACCAGCTACCGCACGAGCAAGTAATGTTTTACCAGTTCCAGGAGGACCTACTAATAAAACACCTTTTGGTATTCTAGCACCCATCTTCTGAAACTTCTTTGGTGATCTTAAAAATTCAATTAACTCTGCTACTTCTTCTTTTTCTTCTGTCAATCCAGCAACATCATCAAACGTTACTTTCTTTCGGTCATCGCTAAGACGAGCTTTACTTTTGCCAAAATCCATAGATTTATTGGCGCTTCCCATTTGTTTAGAAATGAAATAGAATCCTATTCCTACTAATAACACTAATGGAAGAACATTCACAATTAAAGCAAGTAACATACTTGACTGTGGATCTTTATCGGTATTGATATCATAACCATACTCATCTCTACCATTATAAATTTCTTTAACTGTCGTATCTGTTAATGGTGCTTTCACATAGAATGTCTCATTCTTATTATAGTCTTTCAATTGACCAGTTAATTCATAAACTCCTGCATTATTGCTTGGAGTAATCGTTACATCTTTTATTTCCCCTTTTTCCATTGCTTGAATAAATTCGCTATAGGATAATGTATTTACTTTGTTATTTAAAACATTGATAAAATACATTACACCAATAATGACAAGGAATAAAAATAGATAGGAGAATGCGTTCTTTTTCACTGTCTTTTTGTTCATAATAAACTCCCTTCTTTAATAGTACTTTAGTATTATATCATACTTTCCATCTTTTTTTCTATCAAATTGTGTTTTTTTTAATCCAGGTAGCCAAATAATTTCACCATTGCTATCTACCACTACTGGCCATTCTTTTCTTTCTTCGAAAGGTACCTTTTCATTTGTAAAAATATCACCAATTTTTTTATGTCCTTTCATATTTTTAATCGTCATTGTATCCTGTGCATGACTATTACGGACAATCAGTGGTAACGCCAACATAGAACTATCTAAATAAGTGGCAAAATTGCTACTATCTGATAATGAGGAAGTTACCTCAATCACTTTTCCATTCGGTAAAATTACTTTCTGTTCTAACACCATCTGATAATTTGTATACTCCTGAGACTCTTTCAAATATAGAAACTGGTAATCTTTATAAAACGTTTTCCCTACAGGTAAATCAATTCCGCGATGGATTTCTCCTTGTCGTAAAAAATCTTGCAGAATATGAAAGTGTTTTTTAGTTAATTGAACAATATCTTGTTGATAAATTTGAAACAAAAATTTTTTTAAGATTTCATCCTGTAATACCGAATCTAACAATTGAAATTGTCTCCAATTTAACTTATTATCTACAACAATCTCATTATACCTCAAATTTGTTTCTTTTTCTATGTATGCTAACACTTTTTCTAAATCTTGACTATATTCTAAGAAATGTTGTTCAACATTCTCATTTTCTTGTTTTAAAAAAGGTAAAATTTCCTGACGATAACGATTTCTAGTATAGTGACTATCTTGATTACTAGAGTCTTCTACATAAGGAAGATTCTGTTCTTGCGCATACTGATATATTTCCTCCTTAGATAAACTTAATAATGGCCGTAAAATATTATAAAATGAACGTTTACTTTCCATTTGGATACCGATAGCTCCTTTTAAGGTAGTACCTCGAACTAATTTCATCCAAATCGTTTCAATTAAATCATCTCCATGATGAGCAGTTAATAGATAGTGAGATTGATATTTTTTTAAGATTTCTTCAAAGAAATCATATCGTTTCATTCGTGCCTCTTGCTCTGTAAACTTCTTATCATACGTTAATTTTTTAGTTTCAAAAATAACATGATGTTCTTGGCAATATTTTTTCACAAAAATCTGTTCTTGGTCACTTTCTTTACGAACATTATGGTGAACATGGGCACAGACGATTTGGCAATCGATAGTAGAACAGTATTCTAATAGTACATGAAGCAGTACCATAGAATCTACTCCTCCAGATACACCAACTACGATATATTTTTCATCCATTGGTAGTTTTTCTTTTAAAAAACGATAAACCTGCTCCATAAAATCACCAATGCTATTGTAATATAAAAAGTCATTTTATACAAGAAAAAGTAAGATACAAAATCTTACTTATTTAACGGCTGTATATCGTTTTGCTTTATACGTGAAAGAAATCTGTTCTCCTAACTGACTATGATAAAGTTCAGTGAGTTCTATTTCTTCTTTCTTTTTGTCATTCTTAAGCAAGAACGGTGACATAATCGCACTAATATCTTTCGTGATATCAATACCATTTTTATATATCTTTAAGGTATATCCCATAATTTCTCCCGTTTCTAAACGTAACTCTTTTTCTTGGAAAGTATAGTGGTCTACAACATTTAAGACATACGTCGCCACTTTTCCATTGGAAGTAGTAGCCGTAATATTGGTAGTTCCCTCACCACGAATAGTGACAACTCCATTCACAACTACTGCAACATTAGGATTACTACTATTCCAAGTAATTCTAGTATCCGTTGCCGTCTCTGGTTTAATAGTCGCTGTTAAAATAATATTTTCAGAATCTGTTGTCACCGTATCTGTTTCGCGATCTAATTCTATTTTATCTACTAATACTTGATTATTGGTTACTGTTACTCGCACATCTGACTTCTTATTTCCATCTTCCGTTGTCGCTGTAATGGTCGTTGAACCTTGCTTAATAGCGGTAATTGTACCATTCTCATCAACCGTTGCAATACTTTCATTGTGACTCTCCCATAAAATTTTCTGGTTTGTCGCATTGCTTGGTTTGACACTAGCTTCAATGGTTGCCGTTGTATCCTTTACCAAACTAATTCTTGTTGGGGAAAGTGTTAACCCCGTCACAGGAATCACTAAATCTTCTGGTTCTTTTTTCAATAATGGATCACTAGGGTCTAAAATACTAATAACCATCGTCTTCGTATTAGAATTTAAGGCTCTATCCATCGCACTAATTTCCACTTCTATCGTATCTATTTTAGATGTATCTATTTCTGTTAAGGAAAGATTAACTTTTCCTTTAATACCAGAACCTAAATCAATCACACTATAATTATCTTTTAAATGGAATTCACTTCCTTGCGCAATATAAATGATGTTTTCACTCACAATTTGAGGCTTATCTTTATCAATATTTTCTATGCGATAAGGAATTGGTTTGGAGGTTCTTCCATTTTGTGTCTTCAAGACAATTTCTAATACTTTATTTTCTGTAACAGTATAAGTATTTCCTTCTTGCCAAGTTTCTCCACCATCGAATGAATATTCTTGGATGGGTATATCGGTATTTTGATACTCAACCGTCACATTGACGTCCCCAGAAATCCAATATTCACTATCTACTGTTATATTCACTAAATCAAGATTGATACTAAAGTAACTCTCTTGATAGTAAATATAAAAAGAAAATCCACCTGCTAACAATAAAAAGAGAAATACGACCCCATATATAATATTCTTTTTCACTTTATCACCTATTTTACTATGTACATGATACCATAGAAGAGTAGGAAAGTCAACGAAACAAAAAGGAGAAAACTGTCATATATTCTCCTTTTTTAGCAGATTACCAGTGAATCGGTTCTTCTTGATTTTTCTCTAAAATGGCATTAATTTTACTGAATGGTCTACTGCCAAAAAAACCTTTGTTAGCAGATAGTGGAGAAGGATGCACCGACTCAATAATAGGATGTCTTTTATTGGTAATTAATTCTTTCTTACTACGTGCGAAACTTCCCCATAAAACGAAAATAACAGGTTTTTCTCGCTCATTTAAAGACTGAATAATATAATCGGTAAATTGTTCCCAGCCTTTATCTTTATGAGATAATGGTTTATCTTTTTCAACCGTCATAATTGAGTTTAAAAGCAACACTCCTTGTTTCGCCCAATCACTTAAATCATTCACATCCCTTTTAACGCCAATATCAGACTCTAACTCTTTAAAAATATTTTGTAGAGATGGTGGTCTTTTCACATCATTATGGACAGAAAAGGATAAACCATTCGCTTCTCCTAATCCGTGATAAGGGTCTTGACCTAAAATAACGACCTTGACGTCATCGTAATCAGTAAATCTTAATGCATCAAAAATGTTTTTATAAGGAGGAAAGATTTGTTTTGTTCTATACTCAGATTTGACAAATGTTCCCAATCTTTTGAAATACTCTTTTTTCATCTCTCCCGCTAGGACTTCATCCCATTTTTTGTTAATCATCCGTTTTCACCACACAATTCATGTTGGTTTTATTGCCATTACAAACATATCCGCGATATTCCACATTTTGCGCTACTACATTACCACTTTCCTCTACGCAAATTTCACCTGCAGTTGCTCCCTTGCTTCCTAGTTCTTTAGCTTGTAGACAAGTTTGATCCATATTTGTTAATAAACTCATTTCAGCAGCACTCAATAATTCTTTTACATAGGTAACCGCTAAAGCCTGATCACTTTCTTGAATGGTATCTACTGTGTCTTGAACTGGTTTTGTAGGTTCTGTCTCTCCACAGCCAACAATGAACATTAAAATAATGACATACCACATTTTTTTCATAAAGAATCCTCCAAACTATTTGCTATCTCTAAAAAAATTTCTAACGATAAAGACTCTGCTCTAACATTTAAATCTAATCCATACTTTTGTAATACTTGTTCAATAGGTTCTAAAGGATAATTTTTTAAATTATTCCGTAAATTTTTTCGCTTTTGACTAAAGGAATCTCTTATTAGTTGAAAGAATAATTGAGTGTTTTTTACAGAAATTGGTTCTTTTTTTCTCGTAAATTCTACTATAATACTATCTACATTAGGTTTTGGAATAAAAACATTGCGACTAACATCCATCAACTTTCGGATAGAAAAATAGCAATTGAGATAAACAGTAAGAGAATTATAGTCTTTTGTTCCTGGGGTAGCTTTCAATCGATTTCCTACTTCTTTTTGAACCATAACTACGATTTTGTCTACTGGAATTTCTTCTTCAATAATCTTCGTAATAATAGGGGTTGTGATATAATACGGGAGGTTTGCTACCACAAAGAGACTATTATAAGAATATTTTTGTAATTCTTGATGAACATTAGCTTGCAAAAAATCTTGAAAAACGATATTGACATTAGGACAATCTTTTAAATTATGATCAAGAATCTCTTTTAACGTCGTATCGATTTCATAGCAAAGAACCTGTTTTGCTTGTTTCGCTAATTTATAGGTAAGAGATCCTGCTCCAGGACCAATTTCAATCACTAAAGTATCTTTGTTAATTTCAGATTTATCCACAATATTGTTAATAATATTTTCATCAATAATAAAGTTTTGGCCAAATTTCTTTTTTAAGTGAAAATCATTTTGATTGAACACTTCCTGTATTTTTTTAGGAGAATATTCCATAAAATCACCATTCTTATTATAACATAACCATAGGAAAAATGATTGCTTTTCACATTCTTAGAAAAGTTTTGCATCATTTATCTTGATCCTAGTATATCACAAAAAAAGATGGAATTACCAACCCCATCTTTGCACACTAAAATGTGTATTTTTACTACCCATGTGCGTTCCTTTAGAATCTCCTTGATGTTGGAATGCTAAATCCATCCATACATACCCTCTCTTATAGTTTTCTCTCATAGTAAATCCTGTATCTAGAACGACAGCATAGAAAGGATCAACATTTCCATTATCGACTAGAATCATTGTTCCACAAGGAAATCCACCTAAATCTGCTGCTAGAATACGGACACTACCAAACTCATCATCCTCATAGTAGATACCATCTCTAAAAAGACTAAAAGTCTTTCCTTCTTCTGTCCGACAAGCAACAGTAGCCGTTTTACTACAACCCTTACAATCTCCACCATAAGTTGTTAATCTTCCATCATATTCTCCGGTACGAGCCGTTCCTACTTCTATCACTTGTGTAACAGGTTCTCTTAATACTTTACTCACACCATTTTCATAGGTATAACTTAACCCATCAACACCTTGAACCAAAATCTCTTTTTTGGCAGCTTCAGACTTAGAAGAATTATATACGTATTCCGTCTTAAATGGTATTACCTCATTAATTACTGATACGGTCTTTGTATAACTTGTATTTTTTACATCCATCATCTTTTCTTGATAACTATTTAATCCTAGAAAAGATACCAAGGAAACCGCTAAAACAGATAGCCAATTACCAATCAATTTTAGTAAATAGATTTCCATATGGTCACCTCATTTTACATCATAAAAATTGTATCATAAAGAAATATCCAAGTCAAATTGACAAACGGCATTTTGACCAGTTATTTCGATTACTTCCTCTTTACTAATTCCTTTTATTTCTGCTATTTTAGAAGCGATAATATCAACATTTTTTGGTTCATTTACTTTCCCTCTATAAGGCTCTGGTGATAAATAAGGACTATCTGTTTCTAATAATAGATATGCTAAATCAAGTTCCTTTACTACTTCTTTTAACTTCGTACCATTTTTAAAAGTGACAACCCCACCAATCCCAAATAAAACAGGTAAAGAAAGAAATCGCTTTGCCATCTCTAAACTTGAACCATAACAATGCAGTACATATCGGACATTAGGATGTCTCATCATTATCTCATACGTATCTAAAATAGCATCTCTACTATGAACGACAACTGTTTTATGATATTTCTCCGCTAATAAAATCTGGCGTTCAAATAATTTTTTTTGTTCTTCTTTCGTTTCTTCATCATAGTGATAATCTAAGCCAATCTCTCCAATGCCTACTATTTTTGAATCTTGAATATGTTCCTCAATCCAACGAATATCCTCTTCTTGATATTCTTTTACAAATTCAGGATGAATACCAAGGACCCCATACACATTCTTCTGTTGCTGAATGAGATCTAGTACCTCTTGGTTAGTTTCCCGATTGGTACCCGCTGTAATCATAATGCCTGGCATATTCTGAATCACTTGTTCTAGAGAATCATAGGAATTTTTTTCTAAATGACAATGGGTATCTACTAACATATTATCACCGATTTCATTATATCACAGAAAATAAAATCCACCAACTAAGGTAGATTTTACATACTATTTGCCTGTTATATAGTGGTAAGTATAGGATACTACAAGACAAAAATATAATAAATCCACTATACGAAAATTTACTAAACAACTACAAAGTACTAAGAATGCTATTAAAACTAAAACCATTACAATTTCTTTTACTACCACTCTTTCTTTTGTTGCCATAAAACTCTCCTCACAAGATAGAGTATATCATATCTTCTTTCTATTTGCTCCTATGAATTATCGACAAATACTGTCATTTTACAAATCTTGACAATTCCTATCTAATCTATATGTTCTCTCATTGTTTCTAATTCCGATAGTGTTAATCCTGTACTTTCCATAATAACAGACATTTCTACTTGTTTTTCCAATAGTTTCTTTGCTATTTCCATTTGGGTATTTTTAGATCCTTGTTCTATTCCTTGCTCTAATCCCTCATGATATCCTCTATCCCTCGCATCATCCTTTAATGCTTGCTCTTTATCATAAGAATCCCCTACTACATACCATAATTTCCAATCATCCATCTTATCTGCTAACTCTTT
>CANRDB010000037.1 GCA_947629315.1 uncultured Bacilli bacterium | reverse complement strand
AAAGTGCATTTTCTTTTAAAAATACACTTTTTAGACCCAAATGCACTTTTTTGTGCACTTTACTTAAAATTTAACGTCTTTTTTAGTCTCTTGGCTTTTCTACCATCTCATATACTTCAATCATATCTCCTACTTTGATATCATTAAAGTTAGCGATAGTCAATCCACATTCTAGTCCTTTTTTCACTTCTTTAACACTATCTTTTTCTCTTTGTAAAGATTGAATAACTCCATCATAGATTACTTTACTATCTCGGATTACTCTTGCTTTTGCTCCCATCTTGACAAGCCCATCAACAATATAAGAACCAGCAATAACCCCTACCTTAGAGAATTTAAATAGCTGTCTTACTTCTGCCGTTCCTAATACCTTTTCTTCATAGACAGGTTCTAGCATCCCTTTCATAGCAGCTTCCATCTCTTCTACTGCCTTATAGATAATATCGTACAAACGAATTTCGACACCTTTATCCTTCGCGTATTCTTTCATAGCATTATTTGGTCGAATATTGAACCCAACAATAATAGCATTGGATGCACTAGCTAAAACAATATCACTTTCTGTAATAGCTCCTACACTACTACGAATTACTTTGACACGAACACCATCTACTTCAATTTTCTCTAAAGAGTTTTTCACAGCTTCAGCACTACCATTGACATCCGCTTTAATAATGACATTAATTTCTTTCACACCATCTTGAATTTTCGCAAAGATATCCTCCAGTGAAACACTCGTCGATTTATTTTGGGATTCCTTTTCTTCTGATTTTCTTGTTTCCCCAATACTTCTAGCTTGTTTTTCAGTTTCAAAAGCCATAAATTTATCGCCAGCTTTTGGAGTTTCATTAAGTCCTGTAATCTCTACTGGTTGCGATGGAGAAGCAGTGGTAATTTCCTCACCTTTATCATTTCTTAAAGTACGAATCTTACCAAAAGTACTTCCAACGACAATAGGGTCTCCTAATCGCAAAGTACCATTTTGAATTAAAACGGTTACAATTGGTCCGACATGTTTATCGAGTTTCGCCTCTACTACTGTACCACTAGCATAACGATTTGGATTCGCTTTATATTCTTCCATTTCTGCTACTAAGAGAATATTCTCAAGCAAGGTATCAATTCCCTCACCCGTCTTAGCAGAGATTCTGGTAAAAATAGTATCTCCACCCCATACATCTGGTGTGAGTCCATATTCCGCTAACTCTGTCATCACTCGATCAGGATTAGCCCCTGGTTTATCTATTTTGTTAATAGCTACAATAATAGGTACTCCAGCTGCCTTGGCATGATCAATAGCCTCTAGTGTCTGTGGCATTACTCCATCATCAGCTGCGACAATAATAATAACAATATCGGTAATACTCGCACCACGCGCACGCATTTCTGTAAAGGCAGCATGTCCAGGAGTATCAATGAAAGTAATCCATTGATCATTACATTTTACTTGATAAGCACTAATTGCTTGGGTAATTCCTCCTGCTTCTCCTAGAGCGACATTCGTTTTACGAATCGTATCCAATAAGGTAGTTTTTCCATGATCAACATGCCCCATAATCGTTACCACTGGTGGTCTTGCAACAAGGTCTTCCTCCCTATCATGAATTTCAAAATCCTCAAACTTAGCCTCATCTTTAGGTTGTTCTCTTTTCAATTCTTTTCCATAATCCATCACTAATAGAGAAGCATTCTCAAAATCAATCACATTATTGACAGTTGCCAATATACCGATTGTAAATAATTTTTTAATAAGGTCAGCTGCCGTTAAATTTAGTTCTTTCGCTAAAGCGCCAATTGTCATACCTTCCTTATAAATAATAACGTTTTTATCCTCTACGGGAGCATTACTGATGAGTTTCTCTTTATTTTTATACATTTCTTTTTTCTTACGAGCTAATTCCTTTTTGGAAGATTTGACGTTACTTGTATTATTTTTTTTCACTTTAGAATTTGATGTTAGAGTTTCCATTTTATTTTTTTCTTGCTCAATTAATTCCTCTTCCATCTCATCTAGTTCATCATAGTCATCTTCTGTAGGTTCTTGCGCAATCATATTATCTAACTCGGTAATTGCCTCTTCATCTAACATATCTTCTTCAGAAGTGACATGGATATCTAGTTCCTTACATCTTCTTAAAATTTCTTCTACACTTTTTTCTACATCCATAGCATACTCGAATACACTCATCATACTACGCACCTTCTTTCTTTTCTAACACATTTTTAATAGTTCATTAAACACCTCATCTGGAATTTCTATCTCTAAATGTTTTTCTAATACTTTTGTTTTTTTCGCCTGTTCAATCACTTCTACTGACTTTTTTAAATAAGCTCCTCGCCCATTTGCTTTGCCAGTCGTATCAATGATAACAGTTCTATCTGGGGTTCTAACCACCCGAATTAATTCATTCTTTGGCAATTTTTCATGACTTACCACACAGGTTCTCTCTGGAATTTTTTTCATATTACTCCAAAATATTAATTCCTGCTTCTTTTACTTGTTCAAATGTTTTAACATCCAATTTATAATGGGTAAGTTTAGAGGCAAGTCTCACATTCGCCCCTTTCTTTCCAATTGCTAAAGAAAGATTTTCATTATCAACCACTACCAAGGCTTCTTTATTCTTTTCATCCGTAATAAATACTCTCACATCCTTGGCAGGACTTAAAGCATTCGCAATAAAAGTAGCCGTATCCTTACTATAAGGAATGACATCAATTTTCTCACCATGTAATTCTTGAATAATAGCATTAATTCTAGAACCTCTCTCACCGATACAAGCTCCTACTGGATCAACATTTGGATTCTCTGAATAAACTGCAATCTTCGTACGGTTACCCGCATCCCGAGCAACACTATATACAAGAACTATTCCCTCATTAATCTCTGGGATTTCTAATTCAAATAGTCTCTTTACAAATCCATAATGTTTTCTAGTAAGGAGAATTAAAGCTCCTTTGGAATTGATATCTACTTTATTAATATATGCTTTAATATGAGAACCCATCTGAATATGTTCTCCAGGAATAATTTCTGACTTTGGAAGAAGTCCTTGCGTCTTTCCTAAGTCAATGAAATAGTTTTTCTCATCTTCCATTTCGACAATACCAGAAATCATCTCATCGGTTCTATCTCCAAATTCTTCTGCAATATTATTCCGTTCTGCTTCTCTAATTTTTTGTACAATCACCTGTTTAGCGGTAGCGGCTGCTACACGACCGAAGTCATGCGGAGTTACTTCTTCTTCAATCGTATCTCCTACTTGAATACCAGGAACTATTTTTTGAGCATCTTCTAACGTAATATGAATTCGATCATCAAAAATAAATGGTTCATATTTATCCTCTTCTTCCTCATCATCAAATTCCATATTTTCTAAATCTGCAAAAGAAGTAATTCCCTCTAAAGAATCATCCTCATAATCATTTTCATCAAGAGAAACTTTATGTTCTTTATCTAATACAACCGTACGAAAAGAATATACTTTGATATCTCCCTTTTCCCTATCGATTGCTACTCTCACATTCGATAGAGAATGATAATTCTTTTTGTAAGCACTTGTCAAAGCTAACTCCATCGCTTCTAAAATGTAATCTTCTGAAATATCTTTTTCTTTTACAAGTGCATCTAAAGCTTTCTTAAATTCCTTATTATCCATTTTATTCACATCCCTTCTCTTTAGAACATACGTCTAAAATATAACTTCCTTCAATGAGATCCTTCTCATCTAACAATGGATTAATGATTTTACTAACCACTACACAATCTTCTACTTCTATGACACCATTTTTATCAATAATAACCCGTAAAAAGTTATTATTATCTTCTTTGACATAGAGAACCTCATCAATTAGATATCCTGCTTGTTCAACCGGTTCTGTGATTAGTTCTCTTACTTGCTTTTCAATGTCCATATACCCTCCCAATAATACGAAAGAGTGGGATTACCCACTCTCTCCTCGCAGAACTGATAATAGTATACCATATTTTTCTTAGAATGCCTACTTTTTTTTAGGTTTTTATAAAAATTCTTGGTATTTTTTCCCTTAGATAACAAGATTATCCCTTATTATCTTCATTCCTGTTCTTTCTTTTGCCATCAATGACGACATACTCTTCATTTGACTGAGAATCAAATACATAAGTGGCTGCCTCATCTAAATTACTGATATCGGTTTTCTCTTCCTGTACTTTTTGGTCCTCATTGTTACTATCGGCAAATAATTTATCTAATTTTTCTTTTATTTCTTCTTTGGTAAATGGCTTTGCTATATAATCTACAAAGCCTTCAGAAAGATACTTTTCTTGAGCACCTACTACAGCATCTGCTGTTAGGGCTATCACGGGAATATTAAATCCAGATATTTCCTTTAATTTCTCTAAAGTAGATTCGCCACTCATTTTTGGCATCATAATGTCCATCAAAATTAAGTCAAATTTTTCGCCTTTGTTTATTTTATCTAAACATAATTGTCCACTATCACTCTCATCTACAGTATAACCTAAACTTTCTAGATGTTTTCTAGCAACTTTAATATTTAATAGATTATCATCAACTACTAATATTTTTTTATTACGATATTGACTCTCCTTGATAGGACTGGAAACTTTTATTTCTGAACGCTGACCTTGTGGTACTGGATTGACCATTTGACTTATTTTTTGAGGAATTTGAACTACAAACATAGATCCTTGACCAACTTGTGATTGGACATTGATATGTCCACCCATCATCTCTACTAATGCTTTGGTGATGGCAAGTCCTAGTCCTGTTCCTTCCGTCGTTGTATTTCTTTCAACATCCAATCTCTCAAATTTTGTAAATAGTTTTTTGATATTTTCTGCTTTTATTCCCCTACCAGTATCTTGCACACTAATTATTAATATACATTTGTCGTTTTGATTAATACATTTTGTATTCAAGGTTATAGTACCCTTTTCTGTATATTTAATTGCATTGGTAAGTAAATTATTAACGATTTCTTTTACATGTGATTTATCTCCTAATAACTCATAAGGAATATCGAGTGCAAAATCCATTTGAAAATCTATTGGTTTTTCTCCAATTCTTGTTGCGGTAATCCGTGCCATTTTCTCTATTTCTTCTACATAATGATATGGTCTCTCTACAATTTCCATTTTTTCACTTTCAATTTTATTTATATCTAAAATATTACCTACTATTTCAAGTAAGGTTTGAGAAGCATTTTGAATATCCTCTGTATCTTCCAAAACCTCTTTAGGAACTCGATCTTTATAATTTGCAATATCTTCTGAAAGTCCTACAATAGCATTCAAAGGTGTTCTTATCTCATGTGACATACTAGATAAGAAATCACTTTTAGCACGATTCGCTTTTTCTGCTGCATTTTTAGCTAGTTCCATTTCTCTTAACATCTTTAAATCTGGATTTTCTATTGTAAAATACATTGTATAACATATAAATGTTCCAATCATATTTGTAATCAAAACACTAGGATCTATGGAATTAAGTAATGTCATGAATATTAAACATACAATTACAAAATATATTGGCAAATACTTTTTATCTTTTAGTTTTTTATGATTCACTACTAATAATATTATATATAAACAAATTTGAATAACAATATAACCTTTTAATATAATTAGCGCTAATCCTTCTATATACATTTTTGATGTATCATAATATCTTTTATATGGTGCAATAAATAACACTATCATAATAATTGCTTCAATTAAAGTTACAAATATTTTACTTGTTTCAATCCTTTTATCATAATTTTTATTTGCTTTATTAAAACAAATGATAAATACATATATTGTAAATAAAGAATACGATATCGTTATTGAAATTAAATATAATCTACAAATGATATCTACAAGTATGTAATCTACTCCAAGTGTTCTAACTAGTATTTGTAATGGTATTTCCATTATATATCCTAATAAATTAGCCATAAGAATATATTTAAAAACTTTATTTTCTTTAGAAACAAAAACTTCTTTCGAATAAAAAACTGCAATTAAAAGTATTATAAATACAAAACCAGTAATTAAATATATCAAATTCCACATGAATAAATCACACTACTTTCTAACCCACACTATTTTCTAATTAAAGTCTTTACTTTACCTCCTGTCATTATATCACATTTTTGTGTATATCTACCGTTCTGATTCAAAATAAATTCTACATTATGTAGTTTACCATCTTTTACTTGAATATAACCAGATGTCTGTTTAGACATTTTATTCTTATCTTTTTTTAATGTTGTTGGAGAATATGGTAACATTAAATCGTGAACATAATATGCTGATACTTCAACTTCACTAGGTAAAAATCGCTCTAATTCTTTATTCATTCTTTCCATATTATATTTTTTGTCATTTTCAGATACACTATTATCCCAAACAATGTGTGCTACTAAACTGTTATTATTTTCTTCTGTTGGCATTGGTAAGACCACAACATCATGAATAAAGTTATTTTCTCTTATTTTATTTTCAATATCAAATAAATATAATTCTTTTCCATCTGATAATTTAATTGAACCATTTAGTCGACCCCAAACATAAAGAAATCCACTATCATCAATTTCAACCATATCACCAGTTTTAACCCATCCATCTACTAAAGATTGTTCTGTTAACTCTGGTTTATTATAATATCCTTTCATTTGAGACTTGGCTTTTACTCTTAATTCTCCTCTTTGGTTATATGATAATTCATTACCATTTTTGTCAAATACCCCTGCAATCATACCAGCTTGTATTGCCCCAACAGTAGCAATAGGTTTTGAATAATTATGTTTAACATCAACTCTATCAATACTTATTCCTGAAAAAACTTCTGAAAGTCCATACCCACCATATATACCACTCGCATGACACGAGTTCATTATATCATTCCATTGTTCAAAACTTTTATTATTGGTTCCTTCTCCACCGACCATCCAACCTTTTGCATAACTAAAATCAAACTTTTTTCCTCGTTTCATCTCTTGTGTAATACGATTAAAAAATGCTTCCCACATACTACTAGTATTGATACAAATATTTGGTTTTAATTTAACCAATTGATTGTAAAAATCATTTTCTGAAACTCTTGGATCAATAATAACTGTTGCTCCATTCATTAGTGTAACAAGGAATAATGAATTTAAAGATGTTGATGCTGTTGGTGGAAAGTGATTCAATGTTCTATAGCCTTTTTTATATGGAATGTCAGAATATGTTGTACTATAAACTTGTGAAATCACTGATTCGTTTGTCGCTATTACACCTTTTACAAGACCTCCTGTAGTACCACTTGAAGAAGTTATAACCGCATTTCTATTTTTCTCAAATGGAACTTTTACTTTACCTGTGTAATAATCTGCTATTTCTCGTGCTTTATCTATCCATATATATTTTTTTTCATCAGGTATTTCTGTTTTATTTTTCCTTGCTTGTATATTATTTATAAATGATACAATTTCTTTTTTAGGGCTTGGCATATCTGCTGTTACAGTTGCTACAATGACTTTTTTGAATTTATCTTTTGAAAATTCTTCTCTAACATTTTGCCACATTCCGTCAAAAACAACTGCAATCTTTGCCTCTCTTGTTTCTTCTTCTAATGCTTCTTTACTCATAGCTAATTTTAAGAAATATGGACAAGCCCCTATCATATTAAGTGCAAAAAACATAGCACATATATCAGGTACAAATGGTCCATATATTGGAACAATTTCATTTTTTTCTACACCCATTGCTCTAAACGTTCTAGCCCATGTATAACATAAATCTATAAATTCTTGACGAGAAAAAATCTTTCCAAAATATTCAAGTGCTGGTACGTCATAGTACTCTAATAGTTTATCTTCTATAACATCCCAAACAGTCTTATTAACAGGGATATTGTTTGCTAAGTTTTCTGCACCATCTTTGTAATATTTCAACCATACTTTATCTATTGATGGATATCCTGTTAACCCCCTTGAGAAATATGCCTCTTGATCTTCAGAAATATCTAATATTTTCTTTATTTCCTCTATTTTTTGCATATCTTTACTTCTTACTGCTTCAGCTAAATCTTCTTTTAACTTAATGTATAACTCTCTATTCATAAACCCTCCTAATTAGCCAAAAAACATTTAAGGCAACATTTTCTAGAATTGTATCATAAAAATCTAAATTATACAAACATAACTAAAGTTTTCTATAATTATCAAGCGAAAAGTTTTCTTGATAATCACACTTGGTATCACCATTATTGATTAATTTTTAGATTCATTATATAATATATTGTAATAAAGGAAGGACTAAAAATAATGCAAAAGCCAAAAACCGTTGATGCTGTCTATGAAGAGGTATCACCAAGTACAAACCATATCAAAGATTTTTTCTTGGGTTTATCTGCCATTGTTATCTATTTTGTTGGAACATTCATGGATACTTTACCACTAAATTTATTACACTTAGATTATGAGAATTGGAACCCAATCGGTATCATTGCCTACAGTTTAGGATATGAAATATTACTGATTGCCATTATTATTGCCATTTTTCATAAACCTTTAAAAGAACAACTAACAAACTATATCCATGATGCGAACAATTATTTAAAAAACTATATTAAATATTGGTTTATCGTTCTAGGACTCATGTATGCCAGTAATTTAATTATCATGATTTTTTTTACCGATAGTATTGCGAACAATGAACAAGCAGTTCGAAGTCTACTAGATAATTACCCTATCTATACTTTTATTGCTAGTGTCGTTTTAGCACCGTTAATAGAGGAATTAATTTTCCGTTTTTCTATCCGTAAGATGTGTTTCCATATAGACTGGTTATTTATTATATTATCTGGTCTCATCTTTGGAGGAATGCATGTTGTCACTAGTGCGACTGTATGGACAGATTGGTTATATATTATTCCTTATAGTATTCCAGGATGGGTATTTGCTTATACTCTCGTGAAATCAGATAATATTTTCGTTCCTATCAGTCTTCACACCATTCATAATGGTGTCTTGGTATCCTTACAAATATTATTATCTCTACTCTAGGATGAAAAAGTTATGAACAGCGTTGTTCATAACTTTTTTATTGTTGCAATAACTGCTCTAATTCTTCTCTAGTAATAGCTAAACTAGCTAAAATATCTTCTTCTCGCATTCCTATGCTCTTCATATTTTTCGCTATTTCCATTTGGGTATTTTTAGATCCTTGTTCTATTCCTTGTTCTATTCCTTGCTCTAATCCCTCATGATATCCTCTATCCCTCGCATCATCCTTCAATGCTTGCTCTTTATCATAAGAATCCCCTACTACATACCATAATTTCCAATCATCCATCTTATCTGCTAACTCTTT
>CANRDB010000036.1 GCA_947629315.1 uncultured Bacilli bacterium | reverse complement strand
AGTGAAATAGTAAACCCAAAGATAACGATTCCTATTCATACTACCAATCGAGAGATGGCACACAAGTTTTTTCAAAACGTCTATCTACCTCAAGATGGGGAAGAAATAAAAATATGAGAGAATGCGTGAAATATTGAAAATGAGAACCTACTTTTATGATATAATGAAAGGGATCAATGTAGTATGAAATGGATGATGAGGAGGCTGTATGTTAGAAGATAAATTACAGAAATTATTAAAACAAATCTCATGGAATGAAGAGGATAACTCTTATTTTGAGGGAGGGTCTTTGAACCGTATTATTGGGGACAGTAGTCATTCTCATTATACTTTTTTAATCGACCTTCCAAAGACGATTCCAAGCGAAATTTTTGCGCGGTTTATTGAACACGTCAAAGATACTTTTGCGGAATTTGAAAGTGTTCAAGTAGTTTTTCATGTCGAAGAACCATCCCCAGAGAAAGTACAAGAATATTTTTCTTATTTGATGAATCGGTATAGTGCGAAATGTCCTATTCTAGAGATGTTTCAAGACACTTTAGTAGAATGGAAATCTGATACGCTCATTATTCCGATTGATAATATTGCGGAAGAACAAAAATTGATGAGTTTAGAAAAAGAAATTGTTATGGATTTTCGTTCCTTCGGGTATCCGATTGCGCGAATTAATCCTATTTTAAAAGAAGAACCAGAATCAACAATTGTTGAAACACGGGAAGTTTTTGTGGATCAGGCACTTTTAGATAGAAAAGAAGAAGTAGTAGAACCTGCGAATCAATTTTATAAGAAAAACTATAAACCTAAGAAAATAGAGACAGAGGATCATCCTGATGTTATATTAGGAAGATTAATTGATACGAATCCTGTTCGATTAGATACGATTACAGGACCTACGAATGGTGTAACATTAGAAGCAGAACTCTTTGGTATTGACGAGAGAGAAACCAAAACAGACTTAATCATTGTCACTTTAAAAATTACCGATTATACGGATAGTATGTACGCTAAAATATTTGCTCATGATAGTGAGGAATGGGGAAAGATTAAAAAGTGTCTAAAAATTGGTAAATGGTATAAATTTAGAGGAAATGTTAAAGAAGATAAATTTGCGAATGAGGATACCTTTAGTATCATTGACATTAACTATAGTACTCATGAGAAAGAAGCTTTGGTGGATGATGCTCCCATCAAAAGAGTAGAACTTCATGCCCATACGATGATGAGTCAAATGGATGGAGTGACGAAACTAGATCTTGGTAAGCATACTTGTGAATTAGTGAGTCGAACGATAGATATGGGTTATCGTGGGGTCGCTATCACTGATCACAATGGCTGTCAAGCTTTTCCTATTGCCTATGGAATTATTTCTTCTTATAACAAAGGAATTCGCAAGAAATTAAAGAGTGATAAAGAAGAGTTAGAAGTCAAATTAGCTTCTTTAGAAGGAGAGAATAAAGAAGAACTTCAAAAACAATTAGAACAAGTAGAAGAACAAATGAAAAATCCTCCTATTTTTAAAGGATTGTACGGAACGGAACTTACTTTGGTAGATGATACAGTAAATATTGTAGTAAGACCGCGAGATTATGATATGGAGAAAACTACTTTTGTCGTATTTGATACTGAAACAACAGGATTTAATGCAGCAGGTGGAGATCAAATGATTGAGATAGGAGCAGTAAAGATTCAAGATGGTGCAATCATTGATCGTTTTGATGAATTAATTAATCCTGGACGACATATTCCTGATAAAATTACGGAACTTACTTGTATCACGGATGAAATGGTTAAAGGAAAACCAAATGAAGAAGAAGTAACGAAACAGTTTTTAGCATGGACAGGGGATTTACCAATGGTTGCCCATAATGCTAAATTCGATATTTCTTTCATCGAAATGGCTATGCGAAAATACAACTTAGGAGAGTTTACGAATACGGTTATCGATACATTAGAATTATCTCGTACGCTCGATCAAGGATATACAAGACATGGACTTTCGCAATTAGTAAAACGGTATAATGTTCCTTGGGATGAAGATGCTCACCATAGAGCGGATTATGATGCAGAGGGAACAGCGCTCGTATTCCATAAGATGATGCAGAAATTACTTGCGCAAAACTTTTCTAAAATTTCTGATTTAGAAAAATTAATCTCGAAAGATGAAATCTATAAATTTGGTCGGACTTTTCATTTTAATGCGATTGCGATGAATAAAGTAGGACTTAAACACTTATTCCAGATTATCTCTCTTGCCAATACTGTTTATCTATATAAAACTCCTAGAATCTTACGGAGTAAATTGGAAGAATTGAGGGAAGGGTTATTAATTGGTAGTGGTTGTTATGAGTCTGAAGTCTTTATTGAAGCGAGAAGTAAAGAAGGACAAGAACTTACCAATATTATCAATTTTTATGATTATGTAGAAGTTCAACCTCCTGAAGTATATGGTCATTTGATTCAAACGAGTGATTTTAAAGACGAAAATGAGTTAAAGAATCACATTGAAAAAATAGTTACGAATGTGAAAGAAGCTGGAAAGTTAATTGTCGCAACAGGAGATGTTCATCATTTTGAGAGAAGTGATAAAATCTTTAGAGAGATTATCATTAATCAAAAAGTACCTGGAGGAGGAAGACACCCTCTTGCCAAGTCCGATATTACCCAGATTCCTTCCCAACATTTTCGTACGACACGTGAAATGTTAGAAGATTTCTCCTTTTTAGGAGATGATTTAGCGTATGAAATTGTTGTTACGAATACGAATAAAGTATTGGATATGGTAGAGGAAATAGAGGTCATTATTGATACTGGTGGTATTCCTTTCTCTCCAAGAGTAAAAAGTGATGATGGCACATCTTATCTAGATTGTCCTCGCGTTGTAACAGACTTGGTGTATACAAAAGCCGCAGAATGGTATGGAGATCCTCTTCCACACAATATTGAAGAGCGAATTGCGAAAGAACTCTACGGCGATATTGTCTATAAAATTTGTCGTGAAAATTTAGTGTTAGAAAAACCAAATTTAGAGGAAGATGCCCTTGAACGGGAAACATTTGAAAAACTCCATCAAACGACACTATCTGGTTTTGATGCTGTAAAAACGCTCATCAAAGAGTATTTGACGAAAAATTGGAAAGAAGAAGATGGAGAGTGCGATGAGAAATCACTAGAGAAAAAGATGAAAAAAGAATTGGGAGGAATTATTGGAGGAGGATTTGATCCTATCTACTTAATTGCCCAAAGATTGGTAAAACACTCTAATGATGATGGATATCTCGTAGGTTCTCGTGGTTCTGTTGGTTCTAGTTTTGTAGCGACTATGATGGGAATTACAGAGGTAAACCCACTTCCTGCTCACTACCGTTGTTTGAAATGTAAAACTAGTATTTTTCAAGATGAAAGTGGTAAGGAATTAGGAGCAGATTATTCTAGTGGTTTTGACCTACCAGATAAACTTTGTCCAAATTGTGGAGAAAAACTATATAAAGATGGTCAAGATATGCCATTTGCGACATTCCTTGGATTCAATGCTGATAAAGTACCAGATATTGACCTTAACTTCTCTGATTTAAACCAAGCTTCTGCTCATGAATATACGAAAGTGCTATTTGGAGTAGATAATGTCTATCGTGCTGGTACAATCGGTACGGTTGCGGACAAGACAGCTTATGGTTTTGTCAAGGGATATTGTGAAGATCACAATAAGGTGATGCGTAGTGCAGAAATTGAACGTTTAGCAATCGGTTGTACAGGAGTCAAACGGACGACTGGTCAACACCCAGGAGGAATTGTTGTAGTACCAGACTATATGGATGTCTCTGACTTTACACCATTCCAATTCCCAGCGGATGATGTAACGAGTCCATGGCGAACTACTCACTTTGATTACCATGCTATCGATCAAGATTTGTTGAAACTAGATATTTTAGGTCACTCTGATCCTACTCAACTGCGAATGATTCAAGACTTAACAGGGATGGATATTTTGACAGTTCCTATGGATGATAAAGAAACGATGAGTATCTTTACGAGTACGAAAGCACTAGGTGTTACGAATGAACAAATTATGAACCCAACAGGTACCCTTGGAATACCGGAGTTTGGAACCCCATTTACCATTTCCATGGTAGCGGAAACAAAACCGAAGACATTTGCCGAATTAGTTAAAATATCTGGTCTTTCTCACGGTACCGATGTATGGCTTGGCAATGCACAGGAATTAATTAAAAATAATATCGTTCCTTTTAAAGAGGTTATCGGATGTCGTGATGATATTATGGTATATTTGATGTATCATGGGGTAGAACCTATTAAAGCATTTAAAATTATGGAATTTGTCCGTAAAGGAAAAGCCTCTAAAGACCCAGAAACATGGGCAGGTCATAAAGCAACTATGGAACAAGCAGGAATTGAATCATGGTTTATTGATTCTTGTGAAAAAATAAAATACATGTTCCCTAAAGCGCATGCAGCTGCTTATGTCATGAGTGCTTTCCGGATTGCTTGGTATAAAGTTCATATGCCTGTTTATTTCTACGCTTCTTGGTTAACTAGTAAAGCAACGGATGTCGATGTCGAGACGATGGTTCAAGGATATGATGCGATTCGTTCTAAAATTGAAGAAATTCAAGGTAAGGGATATGAAGCTTCCAATAAGGAATTAGGCGTTCTTGAAAGTTTGAAAGTATGTTTAGAAGCAACGGCCCGTGGCATTCAGTTTTTACCAGTTAATTTGGAACATAGTGATGCGACTGTGTGGGGAGTAAGAGATGATAAGTCTATTTATTCACCATTCGCAGCTATTGATGGATTAGGGGATACAGTTGCTAAAAACATCGTCGAAGAACGGAGTAAATCTAACTTTTTAAGTATCGAAGATGTTCAAAGAAGAGCAAAAGTATCTGGTACTTTAATCGACAAGATGAAAATGCTAGGAATCTTTGATGGTATGGAAGAATCCAATCAAATGAGTTTATTCTAGAAAAGTCTGAAAGGACTTTTTCTTTACTGTAAAGTCATATAAAACTATTTGTAAAAAACTTGAATAGTCTTTTCATTTGTGTTACGATGATAAAAAAAGAGAGATTAAAAAGGAGGAAAATAAAAGAAAATGGGTAAAGAAGTAGTATATTATTCACAACCACCTGTTCCCCCAACGGATGAGCCTACTACTAAAAAATCAAAAACACCATTGATAATAGCGCTTGTTCTTGTTGTATTAGTTGGTATTTTGGTTGCACTTTATTTCTTGGTATGGAAAGAGGATAAGAAACAGGAAACCCCATCGAATACCAACACTAACACAAATGAGAAGACGTATGCCATTGCTTATCCAGAATGGGTAGGACATTATCAGAATGACGATTATGAATTATCCATGTACTATGAGAATAATGAATATCTAGTTGTCAATCTATCAACTGGTGGTGTATCCGCTGAAAATTCCAATATTTCTGCCAATATTCAAGCATGGAGTTTTAATATTCAGGCAGATTCTGATACCACTATACATTATACGAATGATATGAGTGAGGAACAAGAAGAACTTACGATTACGAAAACAGATACAGGAGTAAAGGTTGAGTTTTCTTACGAAGATACTTCTAAAAATAAAGTAGTGGAATTAACGAAAGATACTTTAACGAATCAAGATTGGACAGCTGCTTATGTTCAAGATAAAAAGATTATAGTAGTCAATAACTTGGGAGATACATGGCTTATCATGTATGGTGACACTGATAATCCTTATCTTCTAGATTCCTATTCTGCTTCTCTAAATGAGAATGGTTTAGAGGTAGTCAGTGAAGAAGAAGTAATCGCTACTATTCGTAAACAAGAAAGTAACATAGTAGTAACGTCTACTGAGTGGAGTGCAGGCGAATATCAAAGACAATAAAAAAGGTTTTATCGATTGGATAAAACCTTTTTCTTATGAATTAAAAATAAACTGAGAAGAGAAAGAATACTAACTATGAGTCCGATATAAAATCTTTTAGGAACATATTGGAAAGTAATCGTATGCGTTCCTTGTTCTACTTCTACTCCGATAACATTATCCAATAGTTTAATGGTATCTACTTTCTTTCCATCAATAGATACTTGCCAATTAGAATCATAGGGAATTGTCGTAAATAGAATATTCTTTTCTTCAGGAACTTCTACTGTTCCTTGAATATAGTCGTCTTGAAAGACTTCAATTTGCCATGGATTTTTTTGTAATTCCTCGATAGCGACATCAAATTCATGAGGAGAATAATAGGCCGCAAATGTTCCTAAATGTTCGGAATCATTTAAATTCATATAAGACAACTCTACGTTATGATCATAGAAATTGTCTAAACAAGCAATTTCTAAATCTTTTACTTTCGATAGTTTAGAACCATTGACATAATAAGTAAAATTTGTATAGCCATGACTACTATCAATGGCGGTATAGAAGCATATTTTCGCACTTTGTGTCTGTTCAAAGAAGTAGTCTCCCTCTACCTCCACAAGAGGAATATTGGTATAGATTTCTTTAGTATGATTTGTCATGGCTTTGAAGATATCCGACTGATATTGGAAAGCATTGAGATTCGTTGAAACTTCTAAAATATTAGGATAAACCATAAAACCTAGTGGTAAGGCTTGTGGATTCTGATAGATACGTACGGTAGATTCTCCAAATGTTTTAGACGTTATGAATTGATAATTACTAGGAACTTCTATGCTGTCTAAGAAGATGGCATATTTGACTCCTAAAAGAGAATCGATTACTTCATTGACACTATAGTAAGAAATGGTATTTTTCTTGGTATTGCCACTACCATATCCTAGATGAATGAAAAAGTCTGTACTATCATTGGTAATGGTGGATAAAAAGACATCAATGCCATGATAGTGGTAGTAAATAGGCCCATTATAAGGAACCGTATCAGTTGTCTCTATTCGATAGAATGGAGAATCGTCATGTTCTTGTATTTCTGCGATTATCTCTTGATACACTTTATTTTGGTGTTGATAATCCTCTTTTGAGGTAAAGGAATAATCACTCGTTGCAAACATAGTACAGGCGGTCATTTCCGCACAACTGATGGTAACAAGGATAAGGGGAATATATACTTTTTGATTGTCTATAATAAATAGTAAAAAAAGATAAATTAAAACAGGGATAAAATTGATGTATAAGAAGAAATTATCTTGATGTTGGATAAAAGACCAAGCGAAGAGTATCGTGAACAGAAAAGTGACCCATAAATAATCTTTTTTTCGCAGAGAAGAAATATGCATGAGCGATTGCATCGCTATCCATAGAAAGAAAAAGTTAAAGAAGAATACGAACCGACCATTAAAAAACTGAGGTTTAGAGAATGCTGTCCACGCATAATTGATATAGTTTCCAGCAACCGATAGATAAAGAATGCCAATAATTCCTAGTAATAACCATTTCTTTTTCTTGGAAAAAGAAGGGTTGAAAAAGTAAAGAACAAGGAGAACAAATGGCAACAATCCCATATAAAGATAAAAGCCGTCGGCATTTAAAAAATCGATATCTTTGGTAGCTCCAAAGAAGAAATTTTCGAGAAATTCGCGAATGTTACCATGGAAATAAAAGGATTCTCCATTCATAAATTCCGTTGTACTTCTCGCATATTCTGGAATTTCTTTGACTACTTCCAATAAGACAAAGGAAGTAGATAAGATAACCAGCAAACTAATTCCGATAAATACTAGAGTATCTTTTCCTATTTTTTTCGCATACTTATGAATAGAGCGAGTACTCATCTCCTGATATAGGAAAAAGATGCCACTAAAAAGACAAGCCATAAAACCGAAATAGTAATTGGTCACAATAATGTAAAAAAGAGAGAACCCATAAAGACCTATTTTTCTCTTTTTGATGAACTTGTCAATTCCAACTAATAAAAGAGGAAGCGCTAGGATGCTATCTAGCCACATGGGTTGAAAAAAGTAATGGGTAGTAAAGCCAATCAAAATATAAAAGCAAGAAAAGGCAACGGCATAGATTTTTTCTTTCTCATGGAAGAAATATCGAAAACAATAAAGAGATGTCAAAGAAGCACATAATAATTTTAAAAATATGACGACGAGAAAGAAATCTTTGATGTCATGAAAAAAAAGAATCAGTAAGTTGAAAGGACTACAAAGGTAATAGAAAAAGGTACCTAAAAAACTTTGCCCTAATCCTCCCTCAAAGGAGTAAAAAAGAGAACCACCTTGTTCTAGAATTTGTTTTAATTTACTGAATAAAGCGATATATTGGGAATAGGAATCACTAATGAGAAGAGTATTTCCATAAGCATTGAATTGAATATAAATCAAACCCAATAAGATTGTGCAAAGGAGTACAGTAATTCCATATAAGCGAATTTCTTTTTTCATAGCATCAACTACTTTCAACATCATTATAGCACACTTTTTTAGAATGTCTAACAATTGTATAAGCAAACCAAAAGTTTCAAAAACGCGTTGACAAATTCATTTTGATTTTATAATCTAATAATAGGAGTGGTACTATGGAAAATCAATTGGTTGTAAAAAATGCCGAGGGGAAAGATGAAGTTATTGAGGTCATTGACATTGTGGAGGACCGAGAAACAGGGAAGAAGTATTTGTTTTATCACTTAGTAGATAGCGAAGAAATTTATGCTGCTATTTTAAAAGAGGCAGATACAACTTATTTTTTAGAGGCTATTACAGATGACCAGGAATGGGATTTAGTAGAAGAGATTCTCAAGAATGAAGTGAAGCTAGAAGGGGATACTTATGAATAAAGATGAATATCTATCTTCCATTAAGGCTATGTATGCCTTTCGTGACCAAACAAAACCATATGTAGAATTGGTGAATAAAACGGCATCTGGTACATATACGGATCTCAATCAATCACTAGTGGAAGAATTCCAACAAAAGGGAACAGAACAAAAACAAAATCTAGAAAAATTAAAACAATCTTTAGGAGAACTACAGGCTGTTTTAGCACCAGACCGTTATCAAGCATTGATGTCTCGTATTCAAGGTAGTATCGATAGTACCAATTGGATGTTGCAAGAATGTGACAATTTCTTGGCTACACCAGATTCTTCTTTTTTGGATAATATTTTTACGACAATGGCAGATCAGCAAGAAAATCAAAAACGGTTGGATGATGGTTTAAATCATCTTGAAACGGATTTTGCTGTGATGCTTGTTGGAGCCGCTTTGCGTGGACAATTAACAGTAGAAGATTTAGAAGACATGGCTAATAAATTGGATAGTAGTATGCCTCTTCAAAAAAATATTGAACGTTTAGCGAAGCATATTCAACGTAGAGAGAATCAAAGACAACAAGGTGTGGAAGAAAATCAAGAGGATAGGACGCAAGAACGTAGAGAGGAACCACCTCAAACAGCCGTTTCTCCAGCTACCCCTAATCCGTCTAGACCGGAGGATTTAGCAACACCAGATTTAACGTTCCAAGAAAAATTAAATAAAATTAATGGCGATAATGCTTCTCAAATTACGATGGAGGTTCAACAGTTAACTATCGAAGAACGACTAAAACAAATTGATAAACGTATCGCTAGTTATGAACAGAAAGACAAATTATCATTGAAAGAAAACATTGCCTTATCACGATTACAGAGTCAAAAAGTACAACTAGAAGCCTATGCAGATACATTAGAAAAACAACACGCCAAAAAAAGCGAAGAAAGAAAATTCAATAAATTTCAACAAAAGATAGAGCAGTCTATGGAATTATTACAGCAGTCTCAAGAAAATTATAATCAGTATGCTAGTAAAATGGTTCGCTTCTTTTCTAAAAGATATCAAGAACAATTATCTCGTGATATTCAAAAATTACAACAAAAACGGGGAACTTTACAAAAACAAATTAAGATATCTGCTATTGTTCGTTTCCAAAAACAATCTGGTAAAATTGTCAGAGGATCAAAATTAGTAGGTACTTTACAGGGAATTCAAAATTATCGACGCGAAAAAGTACAAGAATTAATCGATTTTAAAGATCAAGTAGTAACAGAGTTTTCTAATATTCAATCGGATATGCACCGCTTTACGAGTCGAAGAAATGAGATATCTTCTTTAAGAAATGGAACGATTATTCGTCTAGATGATATTATCAGTTTAGATCAGTACCGGCAACAACGATTACAGAGTCAGATGGTCGCTTAAAATACAATAAAAGCATTGGTATTCCCAATGCTTATTGTGTTTTAAGCGACTTCTTGTTTTTTACTTAATTTTCTGAAAGTTCTCATTTCTCTAGTAGTAGTACGAATCTTGGTACCATCTGCTAAAGTCATTATTTGTAAATTGGTTTTTTGAGCATGTTTTGTTGCTCTACAAGAGTGAGAACGTCTATTTCCAGAAAGTTGAACTCTACCCGTAACTTTTTTAGCCATACTATTTCCTCCAATCAAGTATATTATTTTCCCTATGCCTCTCGATTTTATCATATTTAGAAAGAGAAGTCAAATGTTTTTCATCCTTAGATGTAGTAAACTAGATGTGGGAAAATATAAAATTATACAAAAAAAAGAGAAAACACCCAAAAATTTAAAACTGTT
>CANRDB010000035.1 GCA_947629315.1 uncultured Bacilli bacterium | reverse complement strand
AATTAGTTCTTGAAAGTGTGTCCAAGATAATTCAGTCGGCACTGCCGACCAAATTGGATAGAATTCATAAAATCTTCTCATTCTTCTTATGCTAACTGAAGAAAAACCACTTCCAAATTCATTCGTAAGTTTACTAGATAAAGGATAAAGCATCTATTATTTTTTTACCATAACTTGCTTTTGTGCTATTTTCAGATAATTCATATGTTATTTTTCCTACATACCAATATACTTCGGTCATTGTAGTATCTATATGTTTAAACATTTTTTCTCTAGCAACTATTATTTTATTTCGAATATCTTGATAAATGTTTTCTATATTTGTTAATTCATTTTCATTATTTACTATCATTTCATTTTTCTTATCCATTCAATAATCACCTTCCTTTTAATTTATAATATATTCAGGGTTAAATGTCGTAATCACCTTTTCAATTCCTCACATAAATTTAACCAAATTTAAAACATTTTATCAATTTTTAGTAGTTTTAACCTTTTGTTAATGAAAATGCGTAAGATCTTTTTTCATAGAAATCCTTTATTTACATGAGTTTTTCTGATGGGTAAAATAAATCGTAATCAATCAGTTGATACTCATTTTTGGGAATCTTTTTTCTTCATTTGACATTTTAATCACTACCTTTTTCATTTAATAATTTAATTTTTTCAGCATTATTTAGAATATCCAATTGATATTTACCTATATCGCTTAATATTTCAAATCTTTCTTCTTTTGATTTTCCTTCTTTAAATTTACCAAAATCAGAAATACAAATTTCATAATCATTACAAAGGAAACTCAAAAAGCAATATCTAGAGATGTTTATACTGATAAGAAATATCAATAAAATATTGTTCTTTCTAAATTTTTACTAAAATGATACATCAAAAATAGTTATCATCTTACAAATCATCTATGAATTTACTCAAATATCATAATATCATTATCACTGATATATAAAGCCTGATTATCGGTTAGATATAAATCATTATTCGTCTTTACCAAACCATTAGGGGAACCGACATCACAATGGACATCTAATGGATTTTCTATAAGGCAAAGCCCGTCTTTGTATGTTCCACTAGCACAAACACTACCTGCACTAACTCCTATATATATTCCACCATTTTCTATAAATTGATCTATCATAGGTTTGATATTTAATTCATGAATTCTTTCCACCAAATATTCAGTACTACCTCCACATACGTATATGGCATCATAACTGTTCATCTGTTCTTGAGAGATTAATTTATGCATATCATAAACAGTAATATTTTTATCAAGAATTCCACAACCTGTTAAATCCTCTAAACAGCCTGACAATACCCTAACCGCATCTGGGTCATTGGCTGCGGTAATGATAAAAAGAATTCTAGCATCCTCCACCCTTACATTTAATAAATGGAGAAACTTGTTTTTGATATTTTCATTATCAAATCCTGTACTTGTCAAAATAATCTTTTTCATTTTTTCCCTTTCTAGTTTTATTTCACCATATAAAAACTTTCCTAACAAAATTCTTTGTGAGAATATGGTTCTTACTCATATAGATATCACGCAATAAATGATTGTCTTAGTTTATTCCTATTTTTTATCTATTTTCAAGAAACATTTAAATATTTAGTCTTTTTACCTTATCCATTAATTTTTGGTAAAGTGGTTTCATATGGTCTTCCTGTACTTTATCTAAAAAATTAGAAATATCTATCCAACCCACATTACTATTTTCATTAGGTGCAATTTTGAGTTTTTGATCTTCTGAAGCCTCAAATAAAAATTGAATATCATAATGTAAATGAGAACTAACATATTTTTCTCTTTTTATATGAGGTTTCACAATTTGAATAGAAAGTCCGAAAATTCCATTTACCAATAAGTTTAAATCTGTAACTCCACTTTCCTCTTCTATTTCTCTTTGAACTACCTCAAGTAAATTGGAATTCCCATCAGCATGTCCACCTATCCAAGACCAAGAATTGTATATATTATGATAAATCATCAACACTTTTGTTCGATCAGGATTCACTACCCAAGCAGAAGTGGTAAAATGAAACATTTCATTGCCTCTTGTTAAAACGTCATCAAACTCTGCTAAAGATTTTAACATCAATCTTTTATCGTTCTCTTCTTGTTCATTTTCTGGAGTATAATTTTTGATTTGCTCATATAATTCTTTATTTTTTATAGGAGACATAGTTCTCACTGCCGTTCACCTCTATCTTTTAAAATTTCAATTTTTCTTTGGGAATATCCATCCATTCTTTTAAATGGATACCCCTTATAAAAAGGTAGGATTTTTCATCCTACTTTTAAAATGGAAATCTTGGAAAAAATACTACCTACTGATGAATATTAATCTATTCAAAAATGGTAAAAGAATTTTTCCATATTTTTTCTATTAGTATATTAATGCAAAAATTTTTTGAATAAATCTTGAGTAAGGAAATATAAACCTTTTTCTTCACCATCACGATCTATCTCGTTTACACTAGCATAAGATTTTCCCTCATAATCGCAATAAACAGCATATAAAGAATCCCTTAAAGGAACACTTTTCAATTCCTTACCAACGATTTTATCTGTAATAAAGCGAATTACTTCTTGATATTCTTCCTCTCCTAGTTCCTTTTCCATAGTGATATCTTCTAACGGAATACCCATTTTCTTTAAAGTTGAATCAAGCTGGGCGAACTTATGATAGGTATATAATTTTCTATCAGTAGTCAAAATCATTCCACTTTTACCAGGAGAGGAAGATAACATACTCAAATTATAAACTTCTAGTAATCGATTACTTCTTAATTTTTCTAATTGTTCTTCCATAAATATTTTTCTCCTCTTTTCCAATCATCATAAACTTTACTGTACCTGTACAGTTCTATTTGAATTTTTTTACTTAAAAACCATTTTTTTGATTCCTCCCACCAACTTCTTACCGTTTGCCAATCCTAGTACTAGTAAAATACCTATTTTGAAAGAATCAAAACTTATCATGTTAAAACAGTATTGGTGTTTTTAATCAACATCTTTTTTCCACAAAGAATGTTTATTACAGTACGCATAAATAGTTGCTCCTGGAACATAATCAAATGTCGCTGTAGCAACATCTCCTGGTTGAAAATAAACAGTACAATCTTTATGGTCGTAACTTACACTAATCCACTCAATATAGTGGTCTTCTTCCATTACATGATTTACTGTAACAATCATCTTATCCCCTGATACTTCATAATTAGGAACATGCTTCTCAACAGCAGCATCTACAGAATTAGGAACGAGTTCTCTCATTTCCTCTCCACAGCACATTACTGGGCATCCTCCTGCTTTCATAATTTTCACGGTAGCCATACAGTTTTTGCATTGCTTAATCACAAATTTTTTATCCATATATATTCTCCTATCTTTTAAGGGATGCTTTCAAAATATCCTCTTTTTCATTATATCAAAAATGGGAAAAATTTTCATCTATCTCTAATAAAAAGAGAAAACTTTCCATCGTTTTCTCTCAACATTTCTTCTATTTGGTTGTTCTTTTTTAAGATGAACGCAATACTTTCACTTTATTTTCAGTATATTGTCTTTCTAAATCCTTTTCTAAATGCTCTACCTCTTCTTTTTTACGAAGAAGACGTTTCTTAAGAGTTTCTATTTGCTTTTCAAGTTTTGCATATTCGGGAATGATATCCACATAATCCCTAAAACGATTTTGAAATTCTTCATCAAATTTATCTAACTCTTCTAGTGAATCTTCAATCAAATGAAACGTCGTGTCCACATATTCTTTACTGTTCAAGATTTCTCTTTCAATATCCGTATAACGAGTTCTCACTTCTGTTGTCTGAACAAATTCAGGATTCAAACTATTTCTTAACTGTTGAACGCCGCGGTTCACTAAATGAGTTCCTAACATAATGCCAAAAACATGTCTTCCACTAAATGGTACCGTCAAAATACCAGCAGCGATTCTTAAAAAGGAACCAAAAATACGTTCCGTATGATAGACTACTTGTGTAACATTTTCTGTAGTGACCGTAAAGTCATTCAATTTCTTTTCTAGTTCTGCTATCATAGCTGCCTCTTCCTGTGACTCTTTTGATAATTGCATTTCTAGACTATCTAAATAGAGAACTCCCTGTTGATTGTGCTTGAAATCTTCATCTCGTCGAACAATTTCCTTACGGTTCTCTTCCACTTTTTCTCCCGCATGAACACTTCGTTCTTGTTCGATAACAATTCCATCAATCTCATCAATTTCTTGTTTCGTTACATCAACTAATTGTTCTATTTCTTCTAAAGAAGCCTTATTGCCATAATCTTCAATAGCATCTAGCAGTTGAATATTTTCTAAAATAGAGAAATCTTCAAAATTATATTTTTCTTTCACAGTATCATATTGTGCTTTTAATTTATTAATTTTCTTTCTCAAAGAAAGGTACCGTTTTTCTAAATTTTGAGATTGTTCTTGGGTCACTGTCTCGGAAACGTCTTTTTCAATAGCTTGGACTTCCTCTTCAATTTCTAACAATAATTCTTTACTTTGATCAATAAAATCTGATAATTCTATGAGAATAGTTTCCTCATCTTCTACTTTTTCTATCTCTTGTGGAACGTCGATAACTTCTTCTTCTGGATAGTCCGCAATACCAGTATGTTGTTGAAGAATTTCATAATAGTCATAATGATCAAAATCAAAATTTTCGGTACTTAAATCCACTTCTAAAAACTTTTCGCTGGCTTCATGAAGAGAGGAAGATATTTCCGATGGTGAAGATGTGGTAGCATGATCTACTTTTGCGGTAACTGCTCCTACTTGTTCTTGATAATTGGAAGAAAACTCCATTGGTTTCTCTGCAAGTTCTGGTGTCGGTTCTTGAATAGCTTGTTCTACGAACTTTTTATCCTCATCATCTAAACTCGTAACATCTTCTTTCACATCAAAATCTTCTAATGATTTAAGATATTGTTTTTGTTGTTGCTTGATATCTTTTGTATATCCTGCAGCCTTTTGTTTCGCTAAACTATAGCGATTACGATACATCATGCTTATAAGACGATCATTAATGGATCCCTTAGCACCTCTACCACCATTCATAATATCACCACATTCATTATAGCATAAATAAAATGTCTTTTTGACATTCTATTTTAATTTACCAAATTGATTAAATGGAAATAATCGCCAAGAAGTTGTTCCCTCAATTTGCGATTGAGAGACAAGTCCAATACGATAATCTCGACTATCAGAAGAAACGGCTCGATTATCTCCCATTACAAAATAATATCCTTTCGGTATAAACGCATAGTTATAAAGTCCATCTAATGAAAAATCATTAGTAGCACATCCCTCTACAAAATCATCCATTTCTTTTCCATTGATGTATAATTGACAATCTCGGTAAGCAATCGTCTCTCCTGGCATACCGATAATTCGTTTAATGATTTTTGTACCACTCACATTTACAACGACAACATCAAATCGGTTATAGGAATGATCCATTTTATTTAAAAGAAGAATCTGTCCATCTTTTAGATAAGGATACATGGAATCACCATCAACCTTAACAGGAGTTACCATAAAACTCCGAATAAAAATAACAGCCACAACAATCATCACATAAGGAAATAATTCCCTCATCACTTGAAAAATTCTAGTCTTATCGTCATAATTATGTTTTTTCTGTTCTTCTTTTTCTTCTGTTTGTTTTTCTTGCTCTTTGGCAAGTTCTTTTACCTGCTTTTTTTGTTTTTTCAATTTTTTCACCCACTAACAAAATAAGACTTATCGCTAAGCCTTATCCTCTTTCTTTAATCTTTGGTGTTTTCTTCAAATCTCTAATGTAGCCTAGTTTAGCTTGTCTAACTTTACCTTTACGAACTACAACGATTTTATCAATAGTTGGAGAATGTACAGGTAATGTTTTTTCTACGCCAACATTTCCAGATACTTTTCTAACCGTAAAAGTTCTACTTACACCAGAACCTTTGATAGCCATTACTAGACCTTCAAATGCTTGAATTCTAAATTTCTTAGTTCCCTTAGAATCTACATCTTCAATTTTTAAGTCTACACGAACAGTATCACCAACTTGAAAGTCTGGAATATCCGTTCTTATTTGACTACTAGTAATTTTTTCAACTAAATTCACAATGTCACGCTCCTCTATCTAAACTATGATCATAACCACATGTCAGCGGATCACGTCGCTATTCATTCTAACATAAACTACGAAAATTTACAAGTATTTTCCGTGAATCCCCCTATTTTTTTTACTTTATTAGCATTTTTCATTTTATTTTTAGAGGTAATCAATTCTTTCACAGTCTGTGTTTCTCCAAAAAAATTCACCAAAACGGATTCTTCTGGGTCTTCTACACTCTTTTCCGTTAACAAAATACCACAATATTCATCAGGATTTTCAAAGGCTTCCCAACGAGCCAAAGAGATAGAATTTTCAACTGTACTTTGTAATGCTCTAGCACCCGTCCCCTGTTTTAAAGAGCGATTAGCAACTGCATCTAAATATCCCTCTGTCCAACTGAGATCCACACCTAATTTTCCCAAAATCTTCTTACAAGAACGAAGAGGACTAATCTGTGAATCTGTTAAAATTTTCTTAAGACTCTCTCTCGTTTGTCCAGATAATTGCGCAATAACTGGTAAACGACTCATTATCTCATCCGTCATATTTCCATATTTGACAAAATCTTTATGTTCTAAAGTAGGATACACAATATCTTCCTCATTTTTGGTAGTATCTTCCAAAGAAGTACCAAATCCAATTTTGGTAGATTTATATCCCTCTACTTTAGAATTTTTAATTTTGCCTTTCGCCACATCCGTGAAAGCTCCTCCCGCCATAATTGTCAAATGGGAAGTATCGAAATAGACGGTTGTATTTTTATATTTGATATTGTAAGTAGTACCAGAGAAAAAAGATAGTAATGTATTTAAAACGCCACGTCCAGAGACATCATCATTTTTCTCAGAACCTTTTTTATCAATTTCATCAAAGAAGACGATGCCATGTTGAGCTTTCTGTAAATCTCCGCCTGCTTTCGTTAATAAACGCGCCAAGAAATCCTCAATATTAGCACCGACATACCCAGGAACCGTCAATTGGGTGGTATCGAAAATCTCCATTGGTTTATCTAAAAATTCCGCAGTTGTTTTAGCAATTAATGTCTTTCCAGAACCGGTAGGACCTACTAATAGGCAACCAATTCTATCCCAAGAGTGTTCACATAAACTATTCATTTTCAAAACCGAAATAACAGCTCTTTTGGCATTTTCTTGTCCAATAATTCTTTCATCAAAGAACTTTTTCATCTCTTTTACAGGAATGCCCTCCGCACCATTTCTTTCCGTTTGCCTTCTAGTAGTCGATTCTAATTTCTCTAAAGAACCGTATTTGTCATAAAGAGAAGCTATCTGCTTAATATTGATTCTCTCTTTTTTATGAACACTTTCAAAATCACTCTTAATCAAAGCCACATCACTTGCCGAAAGGATGAGTTCTAATTCATCTAACAATTGATGAATGTAACTGATAGCCATCGGAATATCAGGATCATGGGCATCTAAATCGTTTAAGTGTTCAGAAATATTACGTAAACTAGTCTCGAACACGCCAATCAAATTCACCATGCTACTAAGACTATACGTTTTCGAGATGACCATACAAATATTGTCAAAATAAGAAATGAGATCCTCACCTCGATAGGATATATTTCGTTCAAGGATATCATGGCAAGCTTCCTGTTCTTTCTTTTCTGCATTTAAAAAGTGCAAATTCATATCCTGAAATTCCGTATAAATTTCCTCTAGTCTACCCTTGATTGCTTCATAAGAATCTAACTGTAATATTTTTTTAAATTCTTCGACTGTAAAAGGAATTACTTCATCCCCATTACAAGTTTCCAATAATTCGGAAAGAGTATCTTTATCACATCTTGAAACAGAATTTCTATTCTCATCATCATGGTGTTCAAGAGTTTTTACAGATTCAAATTCTTCTCCTAATTGTACTTTTGCCATCTCATCAGACAGGTTATAAGAGCGAAGAATGATTTTATCCTCCAATAGCACGTAGAATCCTATATGGATACTATCTAATATATCAGAGTAGAAAGATTCCATTGCTTGAGAAATCGAGTTCGTATGATACTTCTCTAATAATTCCTCTTCATCACAAACATAAGCAACCGATGTATCCAAATTAGAAGTAACCGTTTCAACATCAGTGGATAAGGGATAAGTAATACCCCGCTCATCCTCAAAGAAACTTTCCTCTTCATCCACTAAACAACCTACTACTAGACATTTAGGATTAAATAAGAACATTTCACTAGTTACATTCTGTCTACTCATCAAAATTCCATATTGTTTTTTCATACCTTTTCCCCCAACAAAAAAGTCCTGCTGTATTTCTATATGATGTCCTATCTAAGACTTCTTATAACACATTTTGCTTTTTGATACTCTTCTTAAAACGGTACAATTTCGCAGGTTTCTTTCCTTCAAATTTTCCCGTTCGATTGGTATCTTCAATGAGATTTAAACTTAATAATTTTTTTCGGAAATTTCTTCTATCAAACTTACGATTCAAAATAGCTTCATACGTTTTTTGAAGTTCCGGTAATGTAAATTCATGTGGAAATAATGCTTTCAAAATATCGGTACTAACAATCTTACTTTGTAAATACACTAAGGCTTCCTTTAAGATTTCTTCGTGGTCAAACCCCAAACCAGGAATTTTATCAATGGGAAACCAATCCGCATTGCTTGTATTCGTAGTTTCTCGAATAATCTTAACACGATTACAATCGATTACTCCAATGTAAGCAACAGCAATCATGCGCATAATAGGAGAACGATCCACCTTACCAAAAGTATGAAATTGTTCAATTTCAATATTTTCAATTCCTGATTTTTCTAAAATTTCTCGCTTTGCCCCCTCCTCTAAATCTTCATTATTGTAAAGGGCACCACCCGTTAAAATCCAATCTCCTTTGTATGGTTCGTTTTTTCGTTTGACCAATAGTACTTTGGTAACACCTTGTTCTACCGTAAAAATGGCAGTTATCACATGGACTCCTTGATTTTTGTATAAAGCATTACTTTTCTTCATTTTTTCACATCCTATGAATTAGAAAGTTTTTCTTTTACTAATTTACTAACGAGTGACATATCGGTTTTTCCCCTTAATTGTGGAGTAATGACACCCATAACTTTTCCCATATCAGATGGAGCTTTGGCACCTACTTTAGCAATGCCTTCTTCTATTATTTTTTCCACTTCATCCTCACTTAACTGTTCAGGCATATACGTTTCCAAAATAGCAATTTCTCTTTCCGTCTGCTCTACTAAATCGTTTCGATTTCCTTTTTTAAATTCTTCAATAGATTCTCTTCTCATCTTAATCTGTTTTGCGAGAACCGCTACTACTTCGTTATCATCCAATTCCTTTTTCTTGTTGATTTCTTCTAGTTGCATGGCGCCTTTCACAGACCGCATAACTGTTAATTTTTCCTTATCTTTCGCCTTCATCGCACTCATTAAATCATTTAAAATTTTCTCTCTCATAAGTTCCTCCTATAACAAATAAGGAGCTATCCTAGCCCCTTTTAATAATTGTTTCTTTCTCTCTTTCGAGTATTTTTAATACCTTCATTTTTCTTTTCTCTTCTACGAACTCCTGGTTTCTTATACCCATCTTGACGTTCGCGAGCTTTTTTAAGGAGGCCATCTCTAGCATTTTTCTGTTTCATAGTACGTAACGCACTTTCCACATTCCCATTTCGAACTACTACCTTTGACATTCATTCCCCTCCTTTCACAAACTACCAGTATTATAGCACCAATCCATTGTACTTTCAACAAAAAAAGACAATTTTTTGGAAAAAAACCATCAACTTTCCCATTTTAATTCATTCTTCTTCCAAAAAATAGGAAATATCTACCAAAAGCACGGGAATTTATCAGTTTTGAAAGAGAAAAAAAGAGGAAACCATTATAAAATGGTTATTTTTTTGTCAAATTTTTGATTTTGCTATTGCGTAATGTTTGGTAATGTGTTATTGTTTTTATAGTAAATGAGGTTTTATTATGAGATTAACTATTACAAAATCTAAAAATGCAGAATCTTTCTATATTATCAAATCTGTCACAATAAAAGGAAAAAGAACTTCCAAAATAATTGAAAAACTTGGTACTCTTGAAGAAGTCAAAGTTAAAGCAAAAGGTGAAGATCCTTATACATGGGCAAAAAAATATGTAAATCTATTAAATAAAGAAGAAAAAGAAAATTCTGAAGATTTAATTATTCGCTTATCTAAAAATAAAAAACTAGAAAATAGACAATATAAATTTAACGCAGGTTATTTATTCTTACAAAAAATTTATTATGATTTAGGTATTGATAATATTTGTAATGATATTAAAGATAAATACCAATTCCATTATGATTTAAATAATATTTTATCTAATCTTATTTACTCTAGAATTATTTACCCTTCTTCTAAACTAAAAACTTTGGAATCTTCTAAAAACTTTCTTGAACAACCTAACTTTACTTATAATGATATTTTAAGAAGTTTAGAAGTTTTATCTAAAGAAAGTGATTATAT
>CANRDB010000034.1 GCA_947629315.1 uncultured Bacilli bacterium | reverse complement strand
AACAGTTTTAAATTTTTGGGTGTTTTCTCTTTTTTTTGTATAATTTTATATTTTCCCACATCTAGTTTACTACATCAGAATCTCTATCTTTTTTGATTAAATCTATATTTTATGCTACAATAGAGACGATGTAGGGAGGAATTTATCTTGAAAGTATTAATGATTATTCCTGCATATAATGAAGAACAAAGCATCGTCAGTACGGTATCTTCTTTAAAAAAGGCAAAAATAAAAAATGGAACAATTGATTACATTGTGATTAATGATGGTTCTAGTGACCGCACTAGGGAAGTTTGTGAGCGAGAACATATCAACGTAATCAACTTACCGATGAATTTAGGAATCGGTGGCGCCGTTCAAACGGGATATAAATATGCTCTTCGTCATCAATATGATATTGCCATTCAATTCGATGGAGATGGTCAACATGATGCGAATTATATTCCTAATTTAGTACAAGAAATTGAAAAAGGAAATGATATTGTTATTGGCTCTCGTTATGTGTCAAAGTTAAGTGAATTTCGTTCTACTTTCCTAAGAAGATTAGGAAGTAGTTTTCTATCACGATTAATTCAAATTTGTACTGGTCGAAGAATCTATGACCCAACAAGTGGTTTTCGAGCTGCTAATAAAGAGATTATTGCTCTATTTGCAGAGGATTATCCTATCGATTATCCAGAACCAGATACGATTGTTACTGTATTGAAAAGTGGTTATCAAGTAGCAGAAATTCCAGTCAAAATGAAAGAGAGAACAAGTGGTAAAAGTTCTTTGAGTAGTCCTGTGAAAGCATCATTTTATATGGTTAAAGTAAGTGCTTCCATTGTCGTATCAGCGCTTTCCCATAAAAGGAGGAAAAAATAATGCCTAGAGAATTAATTATTTTTTTATTAATCCTTTGCTTGTTTTTCTTATTTAATATTTGGAGATTAGTGAGTAAAAAGAAAATTTTACTAAAGCATGCTCTACTTTGGTCTTTTCTAACAGTTATGGTAATGATTGCAACCTTAACAACGAAATATTTAAGGGTAGTTTCTGATTTTGTTGGCATTGAGAAAGTGTCCAACATGATTTTCTTATTCGGCTTTTTGGTATTATTGGTCATTTCTTTTTTATTAACGACAACGGTATCGAAACAAAAAGTAGCGATTAATACATTGACACAAGAAATCGCTCTTGCTAATAAAAAAATTGAGGAATTGAAACATGGTAGCAATCATTAAAAAATATAGTACATTTATCAAATATATCTTTTCAGCTGGAACATCGTTTGTTTTAGATTTAGTCTTATTTACGATATTTACTAGTTTATTAAAAGGTTGGATGGGAGACTATGCGATTTTTTTAGGGACAGTATTTGCTAGAATTCTCTCTTCTTTTTATAACTATTTGATGAACCGGAATGCCGTATTTTCTTCCAGTCACAAAGGAATGGATCGAACAACTTTTATCAAGTATTACCTATTAGTAGTTGTTCAAATGTTAGTATCCTCTTCTTTGGTTTTTGTTGGATATAAAATTTTTACTATTTCAGAAACGATTATTAAAGTACCAGTAGATGTATTTTTATTTATGGTAAATTATTTCATTCAAAAAAAATGGATTTTTACGCAAGAAAAGAGGAATCTATGAAAAAGTATTGGTATCATATTTGGTGTTTAGCGCTTGCTATCGGTACTTCGATGGGATTATTGATGACTCAGGATATAAAACATATCTTTGTGATTACAAGACATAGAACGGAATCATTACCACTCTTCATAGTCGGCATTTTTTTCTTTTGGTTCTACGAGAAATTTCTTCATCACAAATATAAGAATCGAGTGTTTCAGTTTTTAGCGCTCTTATTTAGTTTTTTTCTTGTTTTTGGATATAGTTACGATGTCGTGGGAGATGCTTCTATCGTAAACCATAGTATATGGCATGTTTTGGTGTCAATCGCTAAATTTATGAGTTTTTATCATATGTTTGTTATTGCGATTACTTTGGCTTATGAAAAAATTACTACTTATAAATGGAAAGAAAAAGTAACAAATTCAAAAATTAATAAAATGTTTATGAGTCATCCATTTCTATTCTCTTGGATAGTGATTCTACTTTGTTACTTACCTTATTTAATTTTATTCTATCCAGGAGTTATGTGCAATGATCCATCGAATCAGATTCGAGAAGTAATGGGAATGCATACTCGTTATATGGATAGTGTTATTTTACTAGACCCCAATGTAACGATTACGAATTTTAATCCTATTTTACATACGTTACTAGTGGGAGGATGCTTTAAATTAGGATATACTATCGGTAATGTCAATCTGGGACTATTTTTATACACAATTATTCAGACTTTGATTATGACTTGTGTTTTTGCCTTCGCTATTTCTTATATGAAAAAAGAGGGAGTACCAAGACTATTTTTGTGGATTACTTTGATTATTTTTGCTGTGGTACCGGTGTTCCCATTTTACGCAGTCGCAACCAATAAAGATACTATTTTTAGTGCTTTTATCATTCTTTACGTGATACAACTCTATGATGTTATTCGTCATGATGCGACCTCTAAAAAATTTATTTTATTATTTATTACGTCACTATTAGTAATATTATTGCGAAATAATGGTATTTACACAATCCTATTAAGTTTACCATTTTTACTGATTGCTGAAAAAGAAAAAAGAAAGGGTATTTTAACCGTTCTTTGTCTTTTAATCGTATGTTATACAGGTTATAACAAAGTACTTCTTCCTAGTCTTAAAATCAGTAATACTAGTATTCGAGAAGTACTATCGATTCCATTTCAACAGACGGCTCGTGTGGTGAAAAAGCATGGACAAGAAATTCCAGAAGATGAACGAAAGATTATTGATTATCTTCTAGATTTTGATACTCTAGGAACTCGGTATGACCCTGTCTTATCAGATAATGTGAAGAACAAATATAATAAATATGCTACAACAGAAGATTTAATGAAATATTTCCAAGTTTGGTTGAAACAGTTCTTCCGCTATCCTGTTGATTATTTTGATGCTACCATTGCGAATGTATATGGTTATTTCTATCCTAATACTAGTAAATGGTATATCTATTATGGCTATAATACCAAGTTAGAAGAAGCAGGATTTGATTACCAATATGCCTTTTCATTAGAGGATCAAAAAAAGTTGACAGATTATGGGGAAGCTTACCCTTATATTCCAATTATCGGTATGCTTGTCAATATTGGCTTTGTAGTTTGGATTTATTTTACTATGTTTGGTATGCTTTTAGTGAATAAAAAAGGAAAATACTTACCAGTGTTATTACCAGCCTTTTCCCTAATTCTTGTGTGTGTAGCAAGCCCAGCAAATACTTATTTTCGGTATGCTCAACCATATATTTTTGCATTACCGATTACGATGTTCTTGCTATATCAAATATTGACAAAAGAAAAGAAGAAATCATCCCTTTGATCTCTCCTTTTTATTTTTGAATTAATATCCAACCATCATCACTAGCATATAGTTTCCCATCTTTATACATATAGTATAATGTTCCTGTGGTATTATTGTCCCGCTTCATGATAATCCAATTTCCAATTACTTCCGTATTTCCACTTTGAAAAGTAATGGCGGCATCTCCATTCTCATAATACCATGGCTTTGCGGTTAATTGTTTTTTCGTAATGGTATACAAATTAGAGGAACCACTAGAAGAAATTAATTTTTTTAATTCTGTGTAGTGAGAAGAGTCTGATGATTTTAAATCTTGGTCGGCTTTTTCCAAAGAAGCAATTTTCTCCTTTAGGTTTTTATTTTCTGTCTCTAGGGAATCTATTTTAGTAGACAATGTTTCGTTTTGTTTCTTTAATTGATTCAGTTCATCCCTATTAGAAGCAACGATTTCTCGCAATTCTTCTAAATCCATATCTTGAAAATCAGTTGGAGAATTTGTTTGCTCTTTCTTTCCACATCCTGTTAAACAGATGAAAGTTAAGAAGAACCATAAAAGAATTTTCTTTTTCATATCATCACCATTCTTATTATAACATGAGGATATGTAAAACGACAATCTTTTGCATACAATGAGATAGAGGTGATGATATGAGTAAATATGTAATTTTAAATCCGACTCATGGGGGAACTGATAAAGGAAATCAAGGAAGTCGTATTACAGAAAGTGAATATAACTTGAAAATTGTTCAAAAAATCAGTAGCATTTTAAATGCAGATGGTATTGCAAACGACATATTGCGAAAAGGAGACGAGACATTATCGGAAGATAGTAGAATTAGGAAGATTGTAAACAATAGTCCCAATAGTAAGGATACTTTAGTGGTTACTATTGGAATGGATAGTCCTATCAATCAAGAGATTGAAATCATCTATGCATTGCGTAATACTGATCAATTATCCAACCGTATTGCGACTAGTCTAGAGGATCAAGGATATACTGTTTCAAAATATTATCAGCAGAGGTTACCAGAAGATACGACCAAAGATTATAATCGAATCATTCGTGATACTGGGAAGAGAGAATCTATCATCATTGATTATGGCAATTTGACGAAGGAAAATTTTATTTTAGAAAATTGGGAGTCTCTTGCGCAAATTACAGCGAATGCGATTGCGACGTATCTAGGAGAGATTGGAAATTTTTATACGGTTCAATCAGGGGATAACTTATATAGTATTGCTCGTAAATTTGGTATTACGGTAGATGAACTCAAACGCGCAAATAATTTAGGAACGAATCTACTATCGATTGGTCAAAAATTACTGATACCGGAACGTGAATCTTTAGAAGAAAGTCCTTCTTCAGAGGAGTATTATATAGTCCAATCAGGGGATACTCTTTTTAGTATTGCACAATCTTATGGTATATCGGTGGAAGAATTGAAAAATGCAAATAATTTAACGACAAATATTTTAAATATTGGACAAAAATTAATCATTCCTAAAAAAGAGTCCAGCAATCAGATGATTTATATGGTTCAAGCAGGAGATAGTTTATACAGTATTGCGACTCGTTATGGAATAACGGTTGTAGACTTAAAAAAGATTAATAATTTAAATAGCAATTTATTAAGTATTGGACAAAAATTAATCATTCCTGTGAAATCGAATAGTATATTTTATATGGTACAATCAGGGGATAATTTATATAGTATCGCTCGCAAATATAATACTACTGTAGAAGAAATTAAGAGAGCAAATGGTCTAACATCTAATTTATTAACTATTGGTCAAAAATTGTTGATTCCAAATTCTTGATTGTACACAAAGATGTGGATAACTTTCCCATCTTTTTTGAATTTCGGGCGCAAAAAGATGATTGAACTGTATATTTTGGTAATTTATAGAATAAAAATTCTTTTTGCTCTCAAGAAAAGTAGATAGAATTCAAAATATGGTATACTAATTGTGGAATAACAAATAAAGTAGGAGAAGTACATGGATATAAATTTATTTTTTGAAAAGATGGTTAGTGTTTTAAATTTGGGGAATATCACAGAAGGTCCTCTCAAAGTAACAGGCGGTCTCACTCACCGAATGTTTAAGGTGTTTACTGATCAAGGAAAATATATTGTTAAATTATTAAATCCCAACATTATGAAAAGAACGACAGCTATGGAAAATTTTAATCGGGCAGATTCTATTGAAAAACTATTAAAAAAACATGGTATTGAAGCGATATATTCATTAGAATTTCATAATCGAAAAATGCAGGAACTAGATGGTCAATATTTTTATATTTATGAATGGTATGATGGTAAACCTTTGAAGAGTCATGAAATAACGAATTATCATTGTGAAGAAATGGGGAAGGTATTAGCAAGAATTCACAATATCGATTTCCAGTATAAAAATATGGAAGTAAAAGAAAAAAATATAGATTTTGAATATTATATCCATCTTGCGAAAGAAAAGAATTCTCCTATTTATGAAATGATATATGATAAATTGGATATTTTGAATGAAAGTATGAATAAGGGAAATATCGCCATTCATAAATTACCGAATGTACTTGCTATTTGCCATAATGATTTAGATAGTAAAAATGTAATGTGGTTCCATAATGAATATAAAATTATTGATTTAGAATGCCTAGGATACTCTAATCCCTACTTAGAGTTATATGAAATTGCTTTATGTTGGTCCGGTTATGAAAACTGTGATATTCAGTTTGATTTATTTAAAACTTTTTTAAAAGCCTATTTCCATGATTCTAAACTAAATGCTAATATTGATTGGGAAAATATTTATGATGCGAATAATGGAAGATTAGAGTGGTTAGAGTTTAATATCAAAAGAGCCTTACTGATTGATTGCGATGAAAAGGAAGAACAAGAATTGGGCATAAATGAAGTAAGAGAAACGATAGAACATGTCGTTTATTATCAAAAAGTAAAAGATGACATATTATATCATTTAAAAAATTTATAAAAACGATTACCACATGATTTTGCTAAAAAAGGGAGTTTGTGTTTCCTTTACATTTTATAGGATTCATGCTATAATTTGGTGGAAAGTAGTAGGTGAGGGATAAAGTGAAAAAAGAATTAAAAGTAGCTATTATCGTAGTTGGAATTACAGCCATAGTAATTGCCGGTTTTTTAGGGTATGAAGTATGGCAAATGGTAAAGAACAACCAGCAAGCTGATGACCAACCAAGAACAGAGATAGTTTCCTATCGAATGGTTTATTATGATAATGGAATTCCTGGTTCTAAGTATGAGATTACGGTAATTGATAATCGCATAGAGATTAAGCAAACTCATTTTTGTAGCGCTGTTGACTGCGGCGAGGAAACTGTTGAGGAGAAAAAATATAATTATTCTGATGAAAATCGCGAAAAATTAGGAAAGTTTATTGATCAACTAACCAATGCTCATATGGATTTAATGAATTTAAATGCCGATAATTTTACTGAAAAACAAAATGATATTATGACGGGTATTTTGTTGGGAGAAAAGTTCTTTGAATTAGCGATAGAAGAATATCAGTATAAAATAGAATATAGTGAATCAGATAGTGTATCGTATACCATCTATTTTAAAGAGGACGAAAGTATTTTAGTAAAGAAAACTACTACGAATGAAGATTATGACATTGTGGATTTAAATACATATGCTATTCAATTTAACAAAGATCATATGAAGATGCTAAATGACTATGCGAAAAAAGAAGCAGAATTAGCCAAAACATCCGTAATCTACAAGAATGCTACTTTATACAAGGATGAAAAGAATATAATCCGTAGCATTGTTGAGAATAAAGAAGATTATTTAGAAGAACAAAAAGCAGAACTTTCTTATACTATTGAATATAATGGTATTAATTGTTTAACACCAATATTAAGATTGTATGCAGATAATACCTATGAGTTTTATGATACCTATACAACGGATGGAACACCAGTTGTCCCTAAGACAGGAACGTATCAGTATGATCTTCAAAAATTAATAAAGAATATTTCTAAGTATCCGGAAGATAATATTGGGCCGTTCGTCATTACTGACTCTGATAATCATTCTTATCAAACTTATAGTTCTAATGTAGAATTAAACGAACTTTTAAAAAGTATTTCTGTCAGTATGACAAAATGTCTTGAACAGGCAGAGGGACACTAGAAAAAGATTTCTAAAAAAGAGAAAAGAATTTCTCTTTTTTGATGTTATTTTTTCATTGTATGAATACTTTGCTTTATTTTGCATATTACTATGATTAGCATGTTGACATTGTTTTTAGATTATGATAAATCTTTAGTAAGAAACAAGTGCTCCATTCGTCTTGGACGTTTTGGCTAGGGGATTCATTAGCTGATGGAGAGACGTTTCTTTTTTGTTATGAATAATCATTCTATCTTCTTTTGAATAGTAAAAAAATGTGACAACCTTCTTTACTTCCTACCATGATTTTTGGGAAAATCCTATGAAATCATTATGGATTATGCTATAATGAATATTATATAAGAAAGGATGTTATATACTAGTCTATCAGTATTAGACTTTATATACTGTGAACTTATATGGAAATGGAAATCTATATTATTGCACAAATTATAGGAATTGTTGCTTGGCTCTTTTTTTTAATGAGTTATTTTTGTAAGCGCATTAATAAAATTATTTTCTTACAATTTATATCTTCTGTCTTTTATTGTATCAACTACTTATTATTAGGAGCTTGGTCAGGACTTTTTGTTAGTATGTTTGAAGGAATAAAAGAATTAGGATATTATAAAACAGATAAGGATAAATGCATTTTTTTAATTACTATTCCCATTTATGTATTAATTGCTTTTATTTCTGAAAAATCGATATTAATGATTATACCAATTATTGCTAGTATCATTGATGGCTATGGAATATTAAAGAATAGAAATACAGTTGTCATGTGTGGAATTGTATCGAATGTTCTTTGGATTATATATGATTTATATTATTTAAATTATGCCATCGCCTTTTCTGATTTTACCATTGCCTTCTTTAATTTCTGTATATTAAATTACAATTACAGTAAATTCTTAAGAAGAAATAACGTGTATACGGTAAATAGAAAAAATATATCTATGAGCACATTAAAAAAGATTTATGATTTAGATAAACAATATTATGATGCTGAGAATTGTTGGGATTTGGAAACTATGGAAAAAATATATCAAAAAGAACAGAAGAGTTATATTTTAATAAAGGATCAAAATCAAATCATTGGTTATGTAAATATTTTAAGTCTAAAAAAAGATATTTATGATGCTATTATGGATGCAGATAAGATGTATGATGATATTAAAGAGGAAGATATCGTAAGTTATAGTCCGGGTAGAAAAAACTATTATCTTTCCATCAATTCTATGGTGTTGAAAAATGAATATCAAAATAAAGATACGATTGATAAAACATTACAGGCTATCAAGAAGTTTATAAAGGATTGTGAAAAGCAAGGATACCATATTATGGGAATAAATTCCTATGCGGTAAATGAATTTGAATCTTCCATTATAGAAAAAATGGACTTTCTAAAAACAAAAAGCATTAATAATGAATGCATATTGTATGAACAAAAATTAGGATAATTCAAAATACTTTTTGAATCTGTAAAAAATAATTCGAAATATCATTAAGGTGGTAGAAGAGTTCTCTTATCGGAACTAGAAACTCTAGCGATATTTCATTCCCCTAAAATAAGATTTATTATCTTATTTTTTTATGCTGTTTGCAGAAAACAAAAAAGACAATTATGCCTTTTTGACGCAGTAAATGAGTCCACATCCACCGAGAATAATAATACCTACTAATGGTAGTAAAGGAATATCGGAAGTTTCGGGATTTTGTTCTTGCAAAATTTTGTCTGCTATTTTTGGAGACCATTCGTCTTCTCTTCCATCTGTTGATTTTAGTGTGGTAGTCTCTGGGTCAATTTTAATGATTACGTATTGGTCAGCATCTCCATCTTCATCCCAATCAAAAGAATATTTATAAGTAAGAGGAGTTCCTTTTAGTAGAGCATTTTTGAGATTAGTTGGGGTTATGCCAACGTAATCTTCATAAGAGGAAGATTTGATTTGTTCGGTTTTATTACTAGGTGTAGTAACTTTAAAGGATGAATTATTATCAGAGGTTGGTTCGGTAACTTTAAAGCCAATCCAGGCAGCAGGACCAGGCCTATTTCCACTAGAAGCTCCACTATCTGCTTCTAGCATTTTAAAAGTGGCAGTAGAATATTGAATGGTGGTTGTATTTCCTTTCGTTGTTAAAGTGCCAGTTCCTATTGTAAGTGAGTCTCCAGCATCTTTTGTAATATCTTTGACGGTACCGTAACCAGTTACTGCATGAACATTTGGTATTATCGCACATAGAAATAATGCAATAATGGAAAAAAATATCATTTTTTTCATAATTTAGCTCCTTTTTTCATACGAATAGATTAGTCATTTTATAAGTGGTGATGATAATTGAAAAAATATATGACTATGGAAGAATATGCCAAAACACAATTAGTTAGTAGGGGGAAGAGTTCTAAAAAAAGAGGATTGTTGGTAATGGTTTCTATCTTGTGTCTTAGTGCTATCATCTTCTCAATATCTACTATATTAAAATGGTATCGAGATAATGCCAAAATTCAACAAATTGATAAAGAAATTGACAAAAATCTGGATATCGAAATGAGTGAGGAAGAAGGGGAGCTTTATAATCCACCTCATAATCAAAAAAGTGATTATTACTACTATGTGACGTTTCCTTTTTATGAAGTAAATTTTTCTACTTTATTAGCCAAAAATAAAGATACCATTGGATTTATTCACGTTCCTAATACGAATATTCATTATCCAGTTGTTCAAACAAAAGATAATAGCTATTATTTAAAACATGACTTTTATCAAACAGAAAACAATGCCGGATGGATATTTATGGATTATCGAAGTGATATCGATTCTATAGGAGATAATACAGTGATTTATGGACATGCTAGACTAGATGAGTCTATGTTTGGATCTTTAAAAAAAGTGTTAACTACCTCTTGGCAAAGTAATCGCGATAATTACGTTATTTTTTTCTCTACCTTAAAAGAGAATTTATTATTTCAAATATTTTCTATTTATACTATTAAAAGTGAGAATTATTATATTACTCCGTATTTTAGAGATAGTGAAGAAAAACGAGTATGGATTTTGACTATGCAAAAGAGAAATGTCGCACCTATTTCTACCACAGTAGATGTGAATGATAAAGTTCTGACATTATCTACCTGTCAAAATAACCGCGGAGGAAGAATCGTTGTGCATGCTAAATTGATTAAAAGAGAAAAGAGGAAAAACTGAAATCAAGTATTTTAAGATAGAATAAACAAAGACATTTATCACGAAAAATCCTCCTTCACATAAACTATGTTGAGGAGGATTTTATTATGCAAAATAGTATTAATGGGATAGTGATAGATCCAGGACACCCAAGCAAAGATAAACCCAATTAAAATAGAACTAGTTGTAGCAAATGATAATCTATAAAATTTAATATAAAATACTTTTTAAAGAAAGTATTTTTATTTTGTTAAAATA
>CANRDB010000033.1 GCA_947629315.1 uncultured Bacilli bacterium | reverse complement strand
TAAATCCTTAATAAATAATTTAACATAAAAAAATAAGATATAAATATTAAATTATTTACATCTTAAAGTATACTTGTTATAATGGTTATAAGAAAGGTAGATACCTATGAAAGGAATTCAAAAATTTTTAAATTTTCTATCTAGCATTAGTTCCATCATGATGATTATATCTATCTATTTGTTTTTAGTGCTAACAAAAAACTTTTACCTGAATGGATATGTGGTTTTAATCTTTTTGTGTATGCTTTTAAATCCTATTCAAAATCTACTTCGATTTAAAAAGAAAATCATAACGAATCCATTCTATCACTTGTTAGTAACTGGTGTATCAGCATATACTTCCTATATTGCTTTTCATAGTATTTTCATATACTACCAATACTTTAGTGGAAAAGATAATACAGAAGCAATCAATCGTTCTATCGATTATTTTGGAAATTATTTTATCTATATTGGAATTGCCATCCTAGGCGTTTTCCTACTTTCTTTCCTATTTCATAAGAAAGTAGTAGAAAAGAAAAAGGATAAGACGAATCTTTTTCTTTTCATCATCTTTGTAACTGCCCTATTTCCAATCGTAAGTAGAAGTACTTCTAATATGGGCATGCTACCAAAAGTATCCAATCTAGTAGAACTCATTTTTGTTGTCATTCTCTTTTTTCAATCTAAAAATATTGCTATCACAAGAGAATTACAAAAGTACTATTTTGTTTTAATGGCCTTATCGCTATTATCCCTAAACCCTATCGCATTCGTTCTTTCTATCCATAGTTTTCTTCAATTAGATACTTTTGGTGTACATTTATAGAGAAAAATCATTTTTCTCTTTTTTTTGAAAACAAAAAACTAATTCCATAGGAATTAGTTTCATACAAATTGGTAGCGACGGGGAGATTTGAACTCTCGACACCATGGGTATGAACCATGTGCTCTAGCCACCTGAGCTACATCGCCATAAAAGTAAGCAATATAAATATATCATATTTACTCACCTTTGACAATAGTTATTAGAAATTTTTTGAAAATTAGACAAGAATTCGCAAAGCATCTAATAAATTTTGTTTACTTTGGGTATCAATATCTGCCATTCTTTTTACTACCTTAATAGACTTTGGTATAGATAGCAAATCATGTGTATCAAAGATGGCATTCGTATCCAAAATATGAAAGATAGATTCAAAACATTTTTTACGATCATTGCTCTCAATGGTATCTAGCCAATGATTAGTCTTCTCAAAAATTTTCTTACTATACATGCTAAGTTCTTCTCTTTGAAATGCGATTCCCTCAATTTGCCAATGAAATAAATCATGTTGGAAAATACCTCTACGATTACTCTTAACAGGAATCATCTCTTCTTGATGATATAAAAACATTCCAATAACACTCTCTTGAGGTACTATGGTATGAATTTTAGGAAGAATACGTTGATATTTAGCCGTATCAACAATTCTCTTTGGAAATCCTGGTCCATCGTTATTATGAACAGCAATAATTTTTCTTTGAACGTGTCTAGGAACCATCATAGCAGCATAGACAGCTAGATTTCCCCCTTTAGAATGTCCCCCTACGCGAATATTCTTTCCGAAAATCTCATAAGCATTCTCTAAATACTCACAAGCTAATTCTTGTGCGGGTACTGGAAATTGATATGCCATGCAAGCGTCTTCTTTCCAACCACTAATCGCAGTATCTGTACCTTCAAAAGACACATAAAGTGTATGGTCCGGTAAGACTAATGTAATCGCTGCAAACTGACAATTCTTATTGACAACTTTCCAATAATTCTTAAAGCATAATTTATGATATCGTTTCGTTTTGGACATTTCCACTAATAAGCGATAAACCTTTTTTCCAAAAAAAGTATTAAATAAATAACGATATCTTTTTTGGGATAGTTTCTTTACCACATTAGAAATCGTTAGTTCTTGATTCGACATATCTTCAAATACAATCTCTAATGGTAAATAGGATAGCGCAGAACAAATGACACCATCCACTTCTGTAAATGGCATTTTTATAAAAGAATCATCTGCATATTTTTGTACAAATTGAATGACATTCATTGTATCACCTGCCTACTATAAAGAAAACCTCCTAAGAGGTGAATATTTCTATGGCTGCCCCAGTTAGATTCGAACTAACGCATCATGGAGTCAGAGTCCACTGCCTTACCGCTTGGCTATGGGGCAATACACTTACATTATACATCATTTTTTGACTTTTGCAAATCCCTTTTTCCTATTCTCTATTATTTTTCTAAAAAAGGAAGAACACTCTTCCTTACGTAATCTTTCGATAAAGCAATTTGCCAATTTGTTTAATACTCTTTCCAATGACAAAAATCGTATTTTCTCGTTCCATAAAATGATTATCAAACTCTTCATGTTCTACCGTCTGTATATACTCTTGCAAACTACCATCATAGTATACATACTTGCGAAGAGCCGACACCAAACTAGCAGGAGTTAATCTACGACCTTTCCATTTACTCTTTTCGATACCACATTCTTTTAACAATTGTGATACAAACTCAGTACAAATGTAAGAATCACGAATGGAAAACTGAATCCCCATTGGGAAAAAGATTAACGCAAATAAATTGTACATATAACGTTGTTCATGTTTTTTAAAATACTCGATGCGATTAATGATATGCCGATACTGCTTAGTCGTAACAGGTATTTTAAAAATTTTTACAGCGACATCTTTATTTTTTCCAAGACAAAGGCTTTCCACATTTTCTTGGACAAAACCACCAATTAATGGTGTTTGATAATGGAAGCGAGCAAATGAATAAATTTCATTTAAATTTTTATCTAAACAAATGGATGCATGGCTGTATACATCTCCAGTAGCCTTGCGAATCGCCCTTCCTGGAATGGTCATTGTTCTAGATAATATCACATAAATATACTTACTCATTTCATCCCTTCCATTTACACAAAAAGAGAAAGCATTATTCTCTTCCGTTTTGTTTTAAACAATCTTCAACATCGCCATCTTTTAGAATGGTATCGACAATATCACAATACTTTTGAGTAGATTGTTCTTTAATTGTTCTAATAAATTTTCGTTCTTTACTATCAGCAAAGCCAATATAATACTCATTTCCAATAATAGCAAGAGGTACGTAATCCCTATTTTCTCCTGTAATTTTTAAAGCATCGCGCACTTTTGTTACTAACTCTGCATTTTCTGGATTTGTACTTCCTACTTCATAATAATGAATCTGTAAATACGGATAATCTTTTTCAATGGATTGTAACCACTCAATTTCCTCTTGACAATGAGGACAAGTAGAAAGATGGAACAAATAATAGTGAACAACATATTTTCCAACATTTGGGTCTTCATTTTCATTCGTATTGCTTGAAGTATTGGAATTACTTGAACTATTCGTATCACTTGAAGTATTCGTATTGGTATCTACCACATTAGAATTTGTACTTTCATTACTTATGTTTCGATTTGAATTGGATTGTTTTTGTTTCCCACAGCCTACTAGGAATAGTAGACAAATGAAAATTGTTACATATCTTCTCATTCCATCACCACTTTGTTTTTTGGATTATCTTTGACGAGGAGAAACCGTATTATTATCCCCGTCATCCCCTATATGATACATATTATAAAGTGCTTGTTGATCTTCTTTCAATTGATCTCTTTGAGCCATCGTTCCATTTGATGCAAAAGCACCTGGTTGAGCAGGAATTCTTGCTCCTGATGGTCTTGTTCTAACAGATGGTCTTGGTTGTCTAGCTGGGACTGGTTGTGGCTGTCTTGTAGGATTCACAACCTGAGTTGGTTCCGCTGGTGCTGGAGATACTTGTCTCGCTGGAGATGACTGTTGTTGTCTTTCAGGAGCTGCTACACGATTTACCATAACAACATCGCCATTCGTAACTTGATCTGCCAAAGAAACAGGACATTTTCCTACCATTTTTCTAGCATCATAGCAAAGAGCATCCGTAGAAACAATACTTCCTGCCATATCTACTCTCTTTTTAGAACAATGACGATTAATTTCTTCATTGATATTTTCTACTAAGTGACCATTTTTCTGAATTCTACCTTTTCTATTATTCATCACATGATCTAATGATTCCATATAATATTGATATTTCTCTGGAGAACTTAAATCGCGTGAGCGTCTATGCTCATTTGCTAATCTTTTTTCAACTTCAGCATCGGCCTCTCTACGCATTAAAGAAGTAATTTCCTCCATTTGAAGATATCCTTGTAAATTTCCATTTTCATCTATACCAATTGGGCACATTCTCACATAAGTAGAACCTAATAAATCGTTAGGTTTGAAATTTCCTTCTAAATCTTTCTTAGCCAAAACTTCAGAATAAATTGGATAAACTAATAGATTATCGGCTGCCGTTGAAACTACGCCAATGGCATTTTCCAAATGGCTAAGTTGTAACTCGGAACATAAATAATCTGCCTCACTCTTGCTAAACTTTTCAGCTGAAAAATCAGTTAAGAATTGATGAGCACGGCTGTGCATTTCGTTCTTAGGATCATTCATATACCTAGCAATACCTTCTACAAATTTCTTTGGAAAAGCAGAAATGTTCTGAAGATTTGATAAAACTCGATCAAATTTTTTAAGAATTTCTAATCGTTGAGGATTGATAACAGATTGCTCAGGTTCTTGTTCGTTTGCTGGTTGTGGAGTTGGTGTAACAGTAGGTGCACTTGTCGAACGTTGTTGCATAGTACCCAATAAAATAGTTTCTAACTCTTCATCACTTAATGGAGTTTGAACTGAATCTGGCATTGGTACTGGTTCTGGTGTTGGAACTGGCTCGGGTGTTGGAACAGGTTCAGGCTGTTTTAGAGTTCTTTCATTCATAATTTGAAATAGAATTCTTTCTAATTCGGCATTATCCACTGCATCATGAGAGGCTTGGTTCTCTTCATGAGTCTCCTCTTGATGTTTTTCTCCTGATTCAAGTCCCACCCTTGTAGCAGCAGGAACCTCTTGTCTTTTCCGTTCTTCCCATTCTTGAGCTAGTTTTCTCGTATAATTATTTACTTCCTCTTTTGCAGGCTCTGCATCTTTCTTTTGCTCATCTTCTTCTGTTTGTTCTACACTACTTGTAGCATTTGCTTCTTTCTTGTTTTCAGAAGAATGTGCTTGTTCCCATATATAAGACATCTCACAAGCATATTTCTTACCATCTTCGCCATGATAAAACTGAATATCCTCAATCGTATGGACTGGATCTCCAAATACAAAAGCATTCCCTACTTGCTGAAGGCATACTCCCACACTAGGGGCCATTCCACTAGCTAAATACATACTTTCCTCATCAAATCTATATCCAACTAAACCGTTTACAATATTTGGATTTTCTTGTATTTTTAACAATAGTTCTTCTAAAGTATAGGTAGCACCTGATTCTGGTTTTACCTTTACAAAAAGACAACCGGTATTTGTTTGAATTAATAACATGCTCTCACTCCTATCATATACAACATATTGTATCACAATCCCTGGCTTTTTTCAATGATTTTTATCATTTCTCTTTTTCCTTCAATTTCAAGATATTTAAGCACAAAAAGCACAGGATACTTATATCATTTTAACTATGCTACCACATTTGTCTTAATATTCTGTTTATTCTTGTTACTTTGAACGCAATAACGGAAACAAGGAATTAACTCCTGCCAATTTCCTTGCGGTATAAACTTAGAGATATCTTGACCCTTTTTTCTCTTTTCATAATACTCTTTTTGCTCATCTGGCGTTAACATAAAATGGAAATAATGATGATAAAACGTAAACCATGCCAAATAAGAAGCAGTCATTGTCAAATGCTCATGAGCAACTGGTTCAGGAATTTCTACTCCAAAACGAGTTGTTTGGTAGATGCAATACTCTAATGCATACTGCTCCTCTAGATTTTCCGTTTGATCTTTTTCTACTTGATTATTGTACCAAATACGTGTTAACAATTCATCAATGCGATGAAATAAATCAACCTCTCCATCCTTTTGAACATTTTCGATATCACGAATACTTCCTGGGTCAATCCCATAAATTCTATCTGGATGAGATTGTTCTTTCATTTCATTTTTCTCCGTTAGGAATACTAAATCTTGAACGATTGCTTGTTCATAGGCTGTTCCGGCAATCAATTCTTCTAGACGTTTGTCAGGAGTTTTACTATCCCATTCTACAGTAGGTTTTTCAATTTTCTTACCATTTTGTTCAGTTATCAAAACATACTTGCAAATTGGTTTTTCACCATTCATGATATAACTCATCACCATTTGTAGTTCTTTTAATTGAGAGTCATTCGCACCCTCCCAAGTAGCCAAACAAAATTCTGGCTGATAAGTAACTGATACCCCTTTTCCATCTAAAAGTCCTCTTACATTAATAGTATTCACAGAAAATGGAGTAAACCGTTCCTGGAAATGTTTTTTCAATCTTTCATTTACTTGATAGGCATTTTTCGCCTTTTCTATACTCATTCATTCGCCCTCCTGGAGAGATATTGTAGCATAAAAAAACTTCTTTGAAAAGAAATTTTTTTATTATTTGAAAGTCGCAGATTTTTCGCTTTCTAAATTCATATGATCTACTTCCTCAAACCTTTTCATAAAATGATTATACCTTGGCAATTTCAAGAAAATTGCATGGGTCACCTCAATTGTCTCTTTCGTTTGACAATCCACATTATAATCACTTATACAGGATAGCAAGACTTTTTCTAAAGTATCTTGACCTCGCAATTCTTGGTACATATTCTCCCAAAAATCCGTCAATTCTTCTATTTCTCCTTCTTCAGGAATTACCGCTACTAAAATATCCTGATTCGCGTACAAATTCCAATTTTTATCAAAGAATTCAAGCACGACTTGTTCTTCAGAAGTAGTAAAAGCATGAAGTCTCATTAAGGTTGTTAAGTTTTCTTTTGCCTTGTCATAATTTCCCTCTTTGAAGGCTGTTCGGTCATATGCAACATCCTGTCTCGCATAGGGAGTTGCTTCTCCAGTCATTTGACAAAACCATTCAGGAGAACTCATTCCATAATAATAAGAGACAGCTGGTGTCTCGGAATAAGAGACAAAGCCCTCACAATTCACTTTACGCCATCCCAAAGCATCATCTAAATCATGCTCTTCAAAAATGTGATAAATATTGTCAATCTCATCTTGGCTAGTCAATTGAACATTGGGACATATTCCAAACTGTTGAATACTACTAAAACAAGCAGCATTAAAAGCGTGATATTTATATTGCTTACTTTTTAAATTTTTTAAAATATGTCTTCGTAATTTAGATGTGATTTCGGGATATTCCATATCTTTCCGAGTAAGTTTGAATTGTTCTAATAAAGCATCAATCAGCATCTTGGCCACATACTGATTCCAGGTAATATCATACGTAAGACGAATTCCACTAGAAAAACCAGTATAGGCTAAATGAGTCGCAATCTGATTTAAAAACTTGCTTAGTCCTTCTGTCGTAAATGTAGTTGTCGTTGATATTAATTGAGCATAACGAATAGCGATTCCTACAAAATATTGAATGATATCCCCATTGGTATCAAGGTTTCCTTTATAAAATTGTTCTTTCAAGGGAGAGAGCGCTGATACAAACTCTACCGAATCAAAATAATTTTCCATCCATGATTCTCCTTTCTCCTTTTATTGTCCTATCACCTGTATGAATCCTTTTTTCTTTTAAAAAACTATTTTGGAACTTTTAGTTTACTTAAAATTTTAGGAGTCTCATCTAAATTCGTGTGAAAATGATTTAGCATATCTTGTACAGAAAACTGTTCCGCAAAAACTCTATCTATATCCCTTTGCATCTCTTTTTGAATGTTTTGACTACCTGTTAAATAAATATTCATTAACGAAATAGCTTGCAAGAGGGATTTTATATAGGTATCTGCTTCTATACGACTAATATAAGCCATATTGGGAGTAACAGAATAAGTATAAAGCATCTTGGCCAATTCCAATAACCTAATATTTCTTAACTTTTCTAAAGTACGACCAGAGGGATCGATTTTACTAGCAAATATCTCTTCAACCAAAATGGGAATCGTTTCTAAATCTAAAAGATTAGTACAATTTTTTCTGGAGCCTAATTGAGTATGTGCTATCTCATGATTATAAAGACACGCTGTCATTTCATCACTTAGCCTAGATAAATCAATTCCTGTATATAATATTTCATTCTCTTCTGGATTATCAGAAACGGCTTCCAAGCAGATGATCTGTAACTGTGCATAAATTTTTCCCATTTTTCTCACGTTAAATGAAATAGGCAACTCAAACGGATGAACAGTTTTCATAGCTCCTACAAATTCTGGTGTCATGATGAGTTCACCCTCCTCTACTTTTTTATGTGACGGAAGAAGCATATCAATCTCATGCAATTTCAAATTTAAATCTTTCCAAATGGATATACTACTTTTCAATTGCTTTTTATTAGCATTCCATCCAAGAAAACGGTCTGAACGTAAGATATCTTTATCATCGATTATGGAATTGTATAAATCCCTATAAATAGAATCATCTAAAATTAAAGGTTTTGAGGGACTATAACCATAAAATCTTTCCCTTTCTAATACCTCTTGTTTTGTTGGATCTCCTTTTATTTCTACATAATGAAATGGATTATCTACATTCATATAAAGCCTCCCAAAATGATCTTACACAAAATACCTTGGAAAATGAGTGAGGGGTGTATTCTAGTTTGTCACAATTTAAACTAATCAATATCATTCTATCTAGTACTCTTCATAGGGAGTATAGCAACTTTTCTATGAAAAATCAACTCATCGCTTTTAGATGATTTACCCTACTTTTTGATGATAATGTTTTTTTATTCTTTCACTAAAATCAAAAGAAAATTGTTCTAAATATTCTATCACTAAATCTATATGTTTTTCAAAATCCTTATCTTGATTCATATTCTTTAAATACTTTGAAACCATTTTATTCGTATTCATACGATTCACATAATAATAAAGTAAATTGGTATCCCCTATTTTTTCCTTTCCAGATTGAACAATAGAAGTTAAGTATTCATGACAAGCCGCTGGACCTGTCAATCCTATATCAAACATGATTAGTACACACCCAATAAAAATTTTATCCGTTCCATCGGAAGGTAATGTTTTTTTGGTAAATTCTAATAGTTGTTCTATCGATTTAGAATGGGTATATTCTTCAGAGAACATTTGTAAAAATTTATTAATAATCATTTTACCACCTATCAATATTATATAATAGAATTTCCCATTTTTGGCTTATAAAATTCTTCAGTTCCTCCTTCTCTTTCAGATTAGATATTTCATAATCCATTATCACAAAAAAATCAATTCTATTTCTAAAATTGATTTTTATTAGTATATTCGAAATTCTTTCATAGCATAAAATTAAGATAACATTTTCCTTTGATTTAGAGATACTAAACGGACCTCATCACTGACTTTCCAAATTTTACCATTGTTTTCTATATAAAATTCAATATTTCCATTGGATGATTTGATAAGACTGATATCTGTGTCATTATCTTGTAATAGATAAAATTCACCATATTCTTTTGCAACACGGATGAGGTCGGCTTTTTGATAGGTTTCATCTCCTACTACCAATGTATCGGGATAAATATCTTCCGAAGTATTATTATGAGGATAGATCGATATTTCATCAAAATTTAATCCCTCTTCAATATGAAAATCTGGATATTCTTCACTGCATGGCGTTACGATAATGTATTTGGACATCAGCATAGCACCAGCACTAAAGCCTACCATAATTCCATCAAATTTCTTTAATTCTTCCAAAATTCCTAATTGTTCACACAGTTCTTTTTGTTTAAAGGGATCTCCACCCATTAACATTATGAAACTAGCATTTGTAATCAGTTTTTTAGCTTCCTCCCGGGTTGAATCTGGAGTTAGGAGATGAACTTCATCAAATTCAATTCCGACATTTTGAAAATGATTCGTAAAATCTGGAATATATTTGGTTTTTGTTTTTTCTATTTTTTCTGGATTACCAGGAATATATACTATACTTTTGGTATCTCTCAATTCTGTTTGAAACATATCTCCCAAACCATGTCCAAATGCATTATTAACATCAAATCCACTACAATAATATCTAATCATATTTCAAACTCCTTACCTACGTTATAATACTTTATTTTACTTTTAAATCTTTCAGATAAATGATTCGTAAATTTTACTAATTCTTCTAAATGATTCACATAGGTATTTTCTAAATAACTCAAAGTTTGATAGGCACAATCTACATCTTCTTGTGATATATCACCTTGATGAAAGGCTTTTAATAGTTCTTCTTCATCTACTACTATCTCTTCTCCTGTAGGCATCATAATCATATCTAAATATAAATCATCTTCAAAAGGAATTCCATTTTCAATACCTATATTTTTAGAAATATCAAAATACCATTCAATAAGATTATGCTGATTATCAAACATAATCGTCATGGCATATTTTCCATCATCTGGATATACCTCAAACCATTCATAATTTTCATCTTTAATACAGACGTTCGTTACACCATTATATACTACTAATGGTTGTTTACATTTTTTATTTTAATAAAACATGCATATTCCTTAAAATAATCGTCTTCTATTCTTTCCTGAAAATATTCGCCCTCTACTTGATTCGCAAATCGTCTTTTCATCATTTTCTCCTCTCATGAACATTGTACTATGACTTTTACCAATTTTAGACCTAGTATAATAATCCGTTTCATCATCCATATCACATTTCATTCATTATTTGATTATATGAAACTTGATTCCTACAATCTTACTATTCATCACATTCCTAATACTAATTATCATTTTATTAATAGTCTCTGTAATGATTCTATGTATAAAGAAATAGCACTCAATCTAGCATAGATTAAGTGCTTAACCAGATTTAGGTAAGTACTCAACTCGCGAAGTTAAGTATTCCCTTTTTATTTTATGCAAGCTTCCTTGACAAACACATACTAACATAAAAACGCACTTTTATCAAGTACGTTTTCTATTTTTACTCGTGTTTTCCGAGTATCAATCAATTTGGGAAGAAGTGCAATAACTTTTTAATAAAATATAACGCGAACGCTTGTTTCCGCGCGTAATAAATAGTATACTTTTTATAGGGAATATCAGTTGTTGAGTGTCTACCTCCAATCTTTAGAGAGGAGGTTTGATAAAAATGAAAACTAAGACTTTTGTTATAGAAATTCTAAAGCTCATTACTATCATTTTATTTCTCCTTATCGTTATGATAGTAGTAATAAAAAAATGACACTTAATTCTTCATTGAATTAAATGTCTAAACAATATTAATTGGGTAGGCATTCAACTCGCAAAAACTGAATGTTCCCTTTTTTATTTTATGCAAGTTTCCTTGACATATTCATAATAACATAAAAACGGCTTTTTGACAAGTCGTTTTATATTGTTACTCGAAAAGTTCGAGTTTGGTATCAATTTGGTGCGGTTGAGAAAGTTATCTACAACTTTTTCCAAAGGTAACTGGTTTAAGAATCAATCACTAATTATAGTTTAT
>CANRDB010000032.1 GCA_947629315.1 uncultured Bacilli bacterium | reverse complement strand
TTTTCAATTTTTAATTTTTTTGTTAAGAAATTGGTGAACACTGCTTCCTTAACATCCCCACTAACCAAAGTTCCTGTGTCTCCTGTATGGGTAACTACATAATCCCCATTGGATTCGGTAATGGTATAGTTTGTCTCAGGTAATCCATCAATCGTAACAGTTTGTCCATCTTTTAGAGTAAAGGTACCAATTCCGTTTGCAAAGACAACCCCACCGTAAGTTCCTGTTACACTTGAGTCATCTAGTTGAATACCAAAACTAAATTGTTTTGTTCTATCTCCTGTTGCACCTACTACTTTCTTACTAACGGTAAGACGGGCATACGTATTCATTATTTTCACATAATTAGAAGTTGATAATGTTCCTTTAACAACACTACCCTCCGTATCCTTACCAGATAAACTTTGACCAATCGTTCCTTGAGAATACGTCACTTTATTAAAGTTAGAAGTAGTCTCTGTAATGGTATAAGAAACGGTATCTGGAATCTCTTTAATTTCTATATATTCTCCTGATTTTAAATGAATTGTTTGACCAGAAGAAATCGTTCCATTTGATACTTCTCGTTCATCTTTATAGATTGTATAATCATAGACACCATCTTCTAAAGCAGAATTTGGTCTTTGGAATTCTACTAAAAATGCATAGTTTTCTTCTTCATCCTTACTATAAATTGCCTGTTTTTCAATTCTTAATGTCTTCGTTATATAGTTCGTAAAAGTAGAACTTACATTTCTTCCATCCGCTAGGACACCTGTTTGGTTGGTAGCATATACGTGATATCCTTCATTGTCACTTTCGGTAACTGTATAGCGAACCCCATCAGGAAGTCCAATGGCCTTTGCAACCCCATTATGTTTCAACTTGAAAGTCGCAACACCATGATTGAAATGCATATCCCCATAATCTCCGGTGATATCTTCATTCTCTAATTTTACTGTGAACGTAAAATATTTATTTTTATCACCAGAACCAAGAACCGTTTTTCGAACTACTAAATCATCAAAATAGTTTACGTATTTTACATAGTCATCAGTAGCAACACTACCATGTACAGTTTCTCCTTCTGTTTCGGTAGCCTCTTCTATCGTACTTTCTGTTCCTTGATAATAAGTAATTTTACTAGCTTCATTAGAAGTTTCTACAATCGTATACTGAGCGGCATCAGGAAGATTTTTGATGATGATATATTCTCCCTTTTTCAAAGTAAATGTAGCACTATCAGAGATAGATACAGGATCTCCAACTGGTTCGTTAGAACTATCATATTTTTGATATTGATAACTCTTTGGATAAGCATCATGGCTGATTCCGGATAGAGAAATAGTAAACTGGTACTCCAAAGAATTCGATAAAGCCTCTCCACTTACCTCTTTCGCAATTTTTAAATCTTTGGTTTTATAATTCGTAAATTTAACTGTTTTTGTTTCTCCAGCGACTAATGATCCAGTATTAGAAGTTGCAACACTAACATAGTCATCAGAATCACTTTCTGTTACTTGGTATGTCGTAACTGGTAATCCAGATATCACTTTCTTTTCGCCACTCTTTAATTGGATGGTTCCAACACCATTCGTAAAGTTAATACCACTTCTAGTACCTGTGAATGTATTATCCCCTAGAGTAATGGTAAAGGTGAATTCTTTATTTACTTTATCACCCAATACACCAATAACCTCTTTTTCAACAGAAAGAGCAGCATAAGAGTTGGTAAACTTCACATAATTTTTATCTTTCATAGAACCAGTTGCTTCTTTACCAACTTTTGATTCTCCAAGTGTACTTGAAGTACCTAATGCGCTAGAAGTTCCTTCTTGATAACTTGTCGTAGTAGCAGTAGAATCTATTTCTTGCACTCGATAGTTAACACCATCTGAAATACCATCAATAATCGCATATTCTCCTGCATGAAGAGTAAGAATTTCTCCACTTGCGATAGTCAAATTTCCTGTTAGAGGTGTTCCATCCGCACGAAAAATAGCATAATCGTAAATGTCATAGATATCACGAATAGTATTATAAAAACTAATCTTAAATTGATGTTCTTGACCAGGTGTTTCTTCTTCTCCTTCGACTGCTTTTTCAACTTGTAATTGGCGAATCGTTGGAGATTCTTTGGTAACGGCATCTAGTGGCACCGTAAATCTCATATAACAAGTAGATCCAGCTGCTCCTCTTTCCGTATAGAAGAATGTTAATTTATAAGTATCGGATGCTGTATTTTCTTCTCCTTTTTCATTCAAATAAGGAATTGGTTCAATATAATCCCATAGGTTAACATACGTACCAAGAGAACTATGAAGTCCACCGATATCCGCAATTAATGTTTGCGTTCCATCTGGTTTCGTTAAGAATAACCATAAGTCATCATCTCCAAAGAAGAAGAAATCAAGAGGAGAATCATATCCAGGATCTAAAGTAAATTCCGTCGTATAAGACATTCCAAAATAACCATTATGATTCGTTTCATCATCAGATTGTGGCATATCTCCGCCTCTAGCCGTTCCTGCTGTATTTAGATAATTAGCTCCATCTCCCACAGCACCAAATTTCGCATCATGTCCATCTGCTCCATAAGTTGGTGCATAATCCATTGGCCAGAAATCATTCGAATAAATATAAGTTTTTCCACCATAAAAGGTTCTAAGTTTGAAAGAATCCAAATTATTTATCTTTGTTTCTTCCCCATACTTTAAACCACTTAAGGTAAAAGTACCACCACGCCTTTTAAATAGTAAAGAAAATTGATCATTTCGAAAAGACGTTTTACCAACTGCCGTAGCAGGTCCAAATATCTTAGGGCCATTGATGCCAGTATTCCAAATAAGGGAACCATCCTCATTAAATCCCTTTACAATATCGTAAGTTAACATCGTAGCAGCATTAATCGTTTTATTCGCCTTATTTAGAGTATTATTTTTACCATTATTAGACCAAGTCAAATCTCCGAGTCCAGTTCCTGCATTACTATTTCCAAAAGCATATTTCACGCCACTAGTTCCATAGTTCGCATTACTGTTGATTCCAGATTGATAAGTATTCATATAGAAAGTATTATAACTATCCTGTTTAGATGTCGCTACTGGATTCGTTTTACTCGCTGTTGTATAAATCTTTCCATCTGACAAATCGTAATCATAGAAATCAACACCTGTTTTGTGATAATCATTGGTAGCCACCGTATTAAATACTAACCGAATCACATCATCATTTTGAATTAAAATGGTATATTCATCTGCCGGTGTGGCGGTGTCTCCCTCTACCTTTGTAATGTGTGGATTAGCAGGATTATTCGTAAAGTTAATAGCATCTGGATTATGTCTTCCATTAGCTAAAGAAGGAACAGGATAAACAATAAAATCCGCTTGATTAACACTCTCTTTGCTTTTACCAGGTTTTAAAATCCAAACTTCTTTCAATGTATAGTTAGGATTATATTCCCCACTAGCATTCCACAAACGGTCCATATACGTAATGGTAGGATTGTGTTTAAAATCCGTTTCTTCATCTAAAAATAATTTTGTTAATTTTTGAGAAGTTTCTGGGACATATCGATCCCCACTTTTCACTAACTTTATGTAAGAAATATCCTCAGTTTCTCCGTTGTTTGGGATATTTCCACCCTTGTTTTGTCCACCATTATCTGTATTCAAGATTTTAACATATTCATTTCCAGTCACATTTTTATAAATATTGATATCTTCAAAATAAAAATAATGCTGAATTGTAAAATTAGGATTGGCTATGCTTCTAGCAGCCACTGTTTCTCTAGCAGAGCCTTTCGCATCTTTCAAATCGTTGTTTTGAGAAAGAAGTGTTGTAGCTAGTAAAACAACAGAAAGCCCAGCTACAGCAAGTATTTTTCCAAGTTTTGGAATTTTTTTCAACATATCCACCTCTTACATCATTTTGGGAAGAAAAACATTTCAATTCCCTTATTGTTCTATTATCGAATAAAGTTATAGACTTTCTCTTTTCCTATTGTCTATTCCTAATAATTATACCACACAAAAAAAAGAAAAAAAATCCACTATATGTAGATAAATATGTATTTCCAGAAATGTACATTTTTAGGAAAATCATGCAAATGTTATAATTTAAGTATATTATTTCTAGTTTTTTTGATAAATATAAGTTGCAGAAGATGTTATAGCAGTCAAAAAAGAAGTCGAATAAAAGGAGGAAATTATGCCTAAAAAAGGAGAAAACATTACAAAAAGAAAAGACGGTCGATACGAAGCAAGATTCGTAATAGAAAGGGATTCTAATGGAAGAATTGCAAAATATGGATTTGTGTATGCGAAAAATTATTTGGAAGTGAAACGGAAAAGAGATTTAAAATTAAAAAATTTAACCAAAGATAAACAGATCAAAAAATCAAGGCAAAAAGAACGGATACCTAATGCTATCATGATATGGTTAGATACTAAATTTTCATTAAAAGATTCTAGTTATACAAATTATTACTCCATTGCCAGTTCTAAAATTATTCCATTTTTTAAAAACTATACTCTCGAAGAACTAGATGAGAGTCTTATCAGTCAATTTATGACATTTTTACAACAAGAAAAGTTAGGAACAAAACGCATCCGAGATATTTTACTAGTTTTAAAGCAATTCTTAGATTATTACGATATCCGCATTAAATTTGAAATTCCCAAAACTTTTCAAAAAGAAATCGTCACTTTAACGGAAATAGAATTAGCTAAAATAGAAAAGATAGCAAAAGAAACAAATGATATAAAAGTATTTGCTATATTATTAGTGCTATTTACAGGTCTTCGGATAGGAGAACTATGCGCTTTACAATGGAAAGATATTGATTTTGACAAACAAGTAATTCATGTTCGAAAAACTTTGATTAGAGTCAAAAATAAACATGCTAGTAACGAAAAGACAAGAATCATTTTGGATACCCCTAAGACTCAAAAATCGATAAGAACTATTCCCATTAACCAAGAAATTTTATCCTATCTAAAAAATTTCAAAAAAGAAGATGATTGTTATTTGCTGACGGGAGATTATTCCTATCTATTTACCAAAAAGTATTACGAATTCTATAAGAACTTTTTGAAAGAACATGGACTAGAAGAACACAATTTTCACATTCTCCGCCATACCTTTGCTACTCGTTCTTTACTATGTGGAATTGACGTTAAAACCTTAAGTGAGATTTTAGGTCATGCTAGTGTCCATACTACATTAGATTTATACGTTCATGTCAAAGAGCAAGAAAAATTATTGCAAATTAATAAATTGACATTTTTAACTTAATAGCAGTCAAAAAAATAGTCTTCTCAAAAGTTTTAACAAAGAGTTTTATAGTTTCCTATTCTAGACAGTTTTTTAATGATTTAAAAGGATTTTATTCTATTCAAAGACACCATTCATGGTGTTTTATTATGCTCATTTTAGGGACATTGAAGAAAGTCTATAACTTTATTCTATTATTGATAAGGAAATTTCTCTTTTCATCTAATGATGGTTATACAGCAAGAACATGTCGAAATTTGTCGAAATTGATTCTAACCCTAAAAATTTTTATTAGAACTTCACTAGAAAGGAAGGAGAAATTATGAAACAAAAAAAATCTCACAAACTTTGGAAATATGTCGGAGCTGCTTTGATAGGAATTATGGTATGTGTGTTGATTATTGATGCATTCGCACTTTATGGTACCAAGAAAAATTCACTCTCTCTTTTTGGATATAAATTGTTTGTCGTATTATCAAACGATATGCAACCATCCTTAAAAAAAGGAGATCTTATTATTATTGATTCTTCTTTCAATATTCGAAAAAATGACATGGTATCTTTTCGTAGAAATGGCTGTGTAGTTACCCATCGCATAACTGACATTCAATATCAAAATGATGACATTTTCTATAAAACCAAAGCTGATAGCAATATTGGGGTAGATATAGAAGTACTACAAGAAAAAGATATAGAAGGAAAGTATATAACCAAGATTCCTATCATCGGAATTATTCTCCTATGGATGGTATCGAACTGGGATATTCTCCTACTAATCTTTTTACTAGTTATGGTGAGTGGAATGTTCTTTTACCAAAAAGCAAAAAAAACATCCAAAGAAAAGGAGGCATAGTATGGAAAGAAGAAAAGGTTTTACGCTCGTAGAACTACTATGTGTATTAGTTATTTTATCTATCTTAATTTTGTTAGTGGGAAGATTAGCGGTGAAAAATGTAAATGACACTAAAAAAGAAGTATCAGAAGCAAGAGAAAAAGCCATTCTCAATGCCGCTGAAAAATGGTCTGTCAACAATTCCAATGCCTTTGACGATATTGATGAATCCATTTCTGCAGAGGCTGATGTCGTATTTTTAATAGATATCTCTGGTTCCATGGGAAGTGTAAATGGAACGCCGGCTAAGAAAACTCAATTTGTAAGTGGTAGTACCGTTCCAATTATTCAAACAGTAGAAGCCATCAACTCTGCTGTAGAGACAGTTCTAGAAACTAGTCCCAACAGTCGAATTGGTCTTGTCGTTTATGGAACTACGGCTGCCATTTTATTACCACTTGATCATTACAGTATCACTGATACCCCTTTTTTACAAGTTAGTTATAATGATAACCAAGGCGGATATGAAAAACAAGGAGTGCATTTTTTATTAACCGTTACTGCTCAAAATGCAGACACCCATCAGGTACTGTCTTACTATGCGGACAATGCTGGGTCTACGAATAATCAAACTCACGGTATCTCTGGAACAGGAAATAGAGCCATTCAAGGAACTGGAGGAAAAACGGAAGGAGATGGAACCAAATCTTCTCCTTATCGTGTAGGACATATTACAAACCCCCAAGCTGGTTTAGCAGTTGCCATGGAACAACTAATAGGCGCAAAAGATGTTACTTGGCAATCCAAAAGTGGAACAACTCATTACCGTATTCCAACCCTTATTCATTTAACAGATGGGCAAGCTACCGATATCGCTTATATTAGTGACCCTCTAGTTGCTGGTGGAAAAGATTGGGAAAAAGAATTAAGCAATTGGTACCATGTCAATTGGAAATACGATTTAGCCTATAACTCCATTGTTACCACTGGAAAAAACCAATATAACGCTAGTCAGTTAAATGCAGAAAGTAGCGTGCCTGCGATTGTTTTTCAAACCCTTATGACTGCATCCTACTATAAATCAGCGGTAGAAAATCACTATCATGATACAGAACTTCTCAGTTATTCCATTTATGCGAATGATAATACTCCATACGAATTATTATCTGGTAGTATCAAAGCTACTGTTGGAGGAATTCTAAATCCAACAGTACTATTAAAAGCAAATCCAACGGATGAGGAAGGAGATAGCATCTATCAAACTGCCATTAAAGGTGCTTACGAACTTGTCAAAAAGTGGGAAAGCGGAGAAAAGATTACCCAAGAAATTTCATCTACTAATTACGTCACCATTAAATTAAACGCTAACCAAAGTCAAATCAGTGGAAATTCTTATGGAGTGACTGTCAACGATGTTATTAAAAATATTAATTATATACCGGAAGGTAATTTCTACACCTCAGGATTTGCTGACTTAAGCAAAGTATTCAATACCATCGTAACAGAAGTAGCTGATTCTACGAAAATTACGGAAGTGTGTGTATCTATTGAAGATTTATATAAAGAAGGCTATTTAAAGCGTAAAGATGCCGATTTTTCCACCGATGAAGAAGTAAAATATGTCATTATTGGCTATAATGAAGCGGTCAATCAATATGCATTCAGTTTAGCAAAAACAGATAAGCAAAAAAAGACTTGTCAACAAAGTAATTCTAAAGAAGAATAGGTAAAGAAGGTGAATATATGAAAAAAAATGGACAATTCAAACGTTATTTATATGGAATCGTGCTGGTGGGTATTCTCGCATCTACTTTCGCTCCTCCCATTTTTACGGCCATGAAAAACATTTTCTACCGAGAAAATAGCCAATCCTCTTCTAAAAATTACGGACGTGTTGTAGACAAAAATACAATGGATGATTACTTAACGACACTGAATTTGCAAGTGAATTCTCGTACTGCTGGTAAAATATGGTCCGACAAAACAGTACTAAAAAATCAAACTGATTTAGATATGGAAACAGACGGATGGGTTGGTAATGTCCAATCATCCAGTGATTTTCTTCATGTATTTTCAACCGTTGGTAGTAGTCTAACTATTAATGAACCAATTCCTCTAGATATTGTCTTTGCAGTCGATATTTCTGGGTCTATGGGAAGTATAGATGGCAAACCTGTTGATAAAGAGGAATTTGTTAATCAAGACGATAGTATCGTTCCTATCATTCAAACGGTAAAAGCCATCAATTCTGCTGTAGATACCATTCTTGAAAAAAGTCCCAATAGTCGAATTGGTCTTGTTGTTTATGGAACTACGGCTGCTGTGTTATTACCACTTGATCATTACAGTATAACCAATACCCCGTTTTTGCAAGTTAGTTATAATGCCAATCAAGGAGGATATGAAACACAAGGAGTTCATTTCTTATTAGAACTGACCGTACAACAACAAAACGGAAATACTGTAACTTACTATGCAGATAATGCCGGTTCTACGAATAATCAAACTCACAATACTAATATAAACGGAAACAGTACCATCCAAGGAACCGGGGGAAAAACAGAAGGGACTGGGTCAAAAGCATATCCTTATCACGTAGGACATATTACAAACCCACAAGCTGGTTTAGCAGCTTCCATGGAAGAACTCATCCAAGTAGAAAATACAACATGGGTTTCTGGAGATGGTTCTACTCACTCTAGAATTCCTGCTCTTATTCATTTAACAGATGGACAAGCTACCGATATTGCTTATATTAGTGATCCTCCAGTTTCTGATGGAAAAGACTGGGAACAAGAATTAAGTAACTGGTATCATGTCAATTGGAACTATGATTTAGCCTATAACTCAGAAGTAAGTTCTGATGGGCAAACCCTGTATAATACTCGTCAGTTAAATGCAGATAGTGGATTCCCTGCTATTGTTTTTCAAACCGTTATGACGGCATCTTTCTATAAGTCAGCCGTTGAAAATCACTACAATACGCAAGGAAGCAATGCCAGTCCCGTTAAACTTCTCACCTACTCCATTTATGCTAATGATGCCAAACCATATAATTCTCTAACAGGTGGTATCAAAGCAACGATAGATGGTATTTTAAATCCTACCAAAATGATGAACGGACACTTAGAAGGTGATGAAATTTATAATGATATTATTAGCCAATCTCAACAACTGATTCAAAGATGGCAAAACAGTGAAGAGATTCACCAAGAATTTCTATCTACCAATACTGTTAAAATTCCATTGAATGCTAGCCAGGAACAATTAAAGGATAGACCTTATGGTGTAACAGAACAAGACGTTATCAAAAATATAGGATATGTCTCTGACGAACATTTTTATACCTCTAAATTTTCTGAACTCAGTCAAGTATTCGATAACATTGTAAATCAGTTAGTAGATGAGGTTTTTGTACCGATAGGTGGAGCAAATGCTAGCGGGCTAGATAATTCCATAACTTACATGGATCCAATAGGAGAATACTTTGAAGTAAAAGATAATTCTCTTTTGATAAATAGTCAAACTTACGATATGGGATTACTACTATTTGGTCAAATGCATAAGGTAGAAAAATATGCAGTATACGATTACCACTTCAATCAGACACATAGAGGACCTAGTCATGACAGCAATGAAATCAATCAACCATTTGAAAGTGGTTGGTATAATGCCAATGGCGAATGGCTTGGAAAAAGTGAAGGAAGTTGGGAAAATGGGGATACCTACTATATAGATGGTGACACTGTACGGAAATGGATTCCAACCTTAGATGAAAAGGGTGCCATTACTGAACAACAAAAAGCTACTGTCTATACCCTTTATCAGTTTAGCAATGATAACCAAGATATTGACAGAGTCAATCCATGCTATACAAATAGTTCTGTTACTTACAAGTTAAGCGATATTCACATTTGGGTTGAATATACTGGAAATTTCGTCGATGAAAGCGGAGGTGCCGCAGCAAATTTAGGTTACGATGAAGCACTATATGTTAATATTCCCAGTACTGCTTTACCAATTCGTCAAGTTCACATAACTCTAGACGGTGCTGGAAATGCTATTGATTATCAAACTAACGTAGAAAAAACAAATCAATCTACCCCATTACGTTTATTTTATGGAGTTGGCATAATCAATCAAATACTAACAGAAAATGGAAAAGATATTGATATTGCAAAATTAACTCCAGAATACGTTTCTAACCATAAAAAAGGGGATAACATATACTTCTATTCTAATTATTACAGCAATACTACATACGATGGTTATATGACAGATACCATAGCAGAAAGAAGTAGAGGAGATGCAAGCACCACATTCTCTCCTGACAGTTCTAATCGCTATTACATTTATCAGAAGCCATTAGAACTTTATCAAGTGACAAAAAATGATGAAAAAGATGGTATCTATTCCGAAATAAAAATAACATCCGAAGAGGACTTAAGACAATTTAAAAATTCACATACCACAATAACGAATCAAAATCAAATTGCCAAGGATCAATGGTATTATGTTGTATTAGATTACTATGTTCCTAATAAAGCAACATTAGAACAAGTTGCTGTCATTAGGAAAGGAGAAGAATTTGGACTAATTAGTGACAATAATGACACCATTCTAAAAGATTTCTTGTGTTGGTATAGTCCATCTACGAATAATTGGAAAGCACTTGAAGAAAGTATGCCGGAAGACGATAATATTCATGATTGGGTTATTGCAACCAAACCAGGTAGTCTTAGAATGGGCGATATGGCCGAGGGTATCAAATCTAAGGAATCAAATATTACAGGAACATCTTATAATTACTATTTACCAACTGTTGCTACGGATTTCATAAAAGAAAAAAGCATGGCTGATAGTACTATTATTAATTCTTATTTAGGGAATAATGGTAGAATCGAAGTAACGGATTCTTTACTACTGCTAACAAAGGAAGTTTCCTTGTCAGAAAATAATGTTAGTGAAGAATATTTACAACAAAAATTTCAATTTGAAGTCAAGATAGAGGGCCAAGAAGGTGAACGTTCTGCCGTTCAAACTTACCGAAACCCTTACAATAATAGATGGCAATTGCGTTTAAGCACTATTGATGTGAAAACCGATAATAAAGGATTTCTACAAACACTCGATAACCAGTTAGCGATTTATGAGAAAGATGACCAAAAGTTTTATATTTATATTGGTGAAAATACTGTCCAAGAAGGAACAGAAGATGAATATGTGTTTAGACTCTATAATGCCGCTGATAACGATATCGATATGGAACTAACTAGAAGTGGAATGACTACATATGTAGAAGATCCTAATGCTATTGATAGTTCCCAAAAATCAAAATTAAAACATTTTCAAAAAACGGATGAGAACCATCCTCTCGGTATGGTCGAATTTTGGGTGGATAAAGTATATCTAGTTCCTATAGAGGAATTGACTGAAGAATCAACTTGGGAATTTACTAATCACTATGATTCCATTTCTAATTTCGTCATTTCTTCTGTAGATGCTTATCAAAATGGGGCAAAACAGTATACATCAGAATATTTAACAACCACATCTTACTTAACAACCAAAGTATTCTTTGGTTATGAGGATGATCATAAGCCATCAGCAAAACCAGAGGGATGGATAGAGGAGGAATGGGAAAATCAAAAAGCGAATACTGCTACCATCTACCTAACTCCTGAATCGGGAATTATCTTTACAAACCTCGATGCCGGTACAGAATATGAAATAACAGAAAAAATTAGGGAGGAACAACAAGATCGAATTCGGTTTGGAAAAATTACTTATCGTGCTACCGAAGAAGGTGAGCAAGATGTTACCATTGATGGCGCACACATCAAAGGAAATACAGAAACAGGATTTATGGATGAAGTTCACTATATCAACCATTATATTTCCCCTGTCAATCTAGAAATTTCAAAAGAAGTTAGTGGTTCGAAAGGAGAAAAAAATAAAGACTGGCATTTCCAAGTAATATTCACACCGATTTCTTCTAATCCTCAACTCTTAACAAACTATAGTGCGATAAAAACAGATGCTACTGGGACAGAACAACCAGAATCTATTTCCTTATCTCAGCAAGAAAATGGAACTTATACTGCTGATTTCACATTAAAAGCCAAAGAAAAAATCGTCATTGAAAACTTGCCACAAGGGACTTCTTACCAAGTAACAGAACAAGAAGCTAATCAAGGTTCTTATCAGACAGTCTCTGACAATGCTAAAGGCACATTAGATACTGCTTTAACCAAAGTTACTTTTGAAAATGCTAACTATTCTAGACATCAATTAATCTTGCGAAAAGAAGTAGATGGTGCATGGGGAGACAAAAATACAGATTTTACTTTTCAAATTACATTTACTCCAGGAGCAGATATTCATTTTGCTGATTCTTACCCTTATACAGGAAGTAAAACTGGAGATTTAAAATTAACTAAGCAAGAGGACGGAAGTTATGTGGGAAAAATATCCTTAAAGCATGACGAAAGCATCACCATTGCCAATATTCCGGAACAAACTACCTATCAAGTAGAAGAAAAAGGTGCTTCCTTAACAGGCAAAAATAAAGATGGATACTATACAGAAATCATAGGAAAACAAAGTGGAATATTAGAAGAGGAACAGACACAAGTTACCTTTAAAAATACGAAATATTCTAGACATCAACTCACGATTCGAAAACAAGTAACAGGTGGAGATAGTGATCAAAATAAGAATTGGCGATTTGAAATTACCTTAAAGCCAAAAGAGGGAATTCCTTTTGATACCCAATATCCTTATGTAGGTTCTCAAATCAATGGTGTTTCTCCAAAGGAAGACGGAACTCTAGAGCTCTCTTTCAAAGATGGAGTCTATACTGGAGAAATTATGTTGAAACATGGACAATCTGTGACAATTAAGGATATTCCTGAAGGAACTACCTATACGGTAAAAGAAGTAGAAGCCAATCAAGATGGATATAAAACGATTGCTACTACCAATACAACGGGACTTTTAACAAAAGAAGAAGAAATAGTAGAATTTACCAATCAAAAATTATCTAAACACAATTTAACCATTTCCAAGGAAGTGGATGGTAGTTTAGGAGATCAAGAAAAAGACTTTACTTTCCAAGTCCTATTAACTCCACCATTTGGGGAAACCATAGAGAAAGAATACACTTATATTGGTTCAAAAGCAGGCACTTTACAAATGACAGATCAACAAGATGGAACATTTATGGGAACCATAACATTAAAACACGGACAATCCATTACTATTCAAGGATTATTAGAAGGTACTACTTATGAAGTAAAAGAGACAGAAGCCAACCAGGATGGGTATATAACTCGTGTGGAAGGAAATACTCAAGGAATCATTGTGGATAAAATAGAAACTTTGGAGGTTAAATTTATCAATACCAAATTATCTCATCATAGTTTAACGATTTCAAAGGAAGTAACCGGTTCTGATGGAGATAAAGATAAAGAATTTACTTTTCAAGTTATATTAAAGCCAGCAGAAAACATTACCTTAGAAACAGCATATCAAACTATGGGTGGAAATACAGCGGAAGTAGAAATTCCAACCCAAAAAACAATAGAACTTAAAAAACAGACAGATGGAAGCAGTATAGGAACCATTACCTTGAAACATGGGCAATCTTTAACAATCTTAGATTTACCAGAAGGTACAACTTACGAAGTAAAAGAGACAGAAGCCAATCAAGGCGGATACATTACGCAAGTAGAGGGAAATGTAACTGGTATACTATCAGAACAACCAAATGCTTCTATCAAATTTGTCAATAAGAA
>CANRDB010000031.1 GCA_947629315.1 uncultured Bacilli bacterium | reverse complement strand
GGCCACCTCGTTCGACTTGCATGTCTTAGGCATGCCGCCAGCGTTCATCCTGAGCCAGGATCAAACTCTCCAAAAAAATATTTATTTTTGAAATCATAGTTTCATCCTAACTAATAGTGAATTGACATTTTGCTCAGTTTTCAAAGATCATTCTCTTTCCCTTCTCAGGAAAGCAAATTCATTGTATCAAACCTAACTTGTTTTGTCAAGCATTTTTTTGCTTTTTTTTAGATTTGACATTTTTTTGAACGTTTTTTCGTTCAACATTCAATAATATACCAAAATCATTTTTGTTTGTCAAGCATTTTTTTGCTTTTTTTTGAAAAATTATTTTGGAATTATGTGACGTTTGTTTCTTATAATATAAACTATTATAAAGAACATCGCCATTGCTTCTTTCTGAAAGCCCCTATAATATAACAAATTAAAATGGGAAAGTCAACTATTTTTTTCAAAATTTTTAAAATTCTTTTTTTAATTTGTTTTTACAAAGGATTTCCTCATGCAACGCCTATAATATAGCAAGAACCAAAAACTTTGTCAACACCTTTTTGCACAAAAAAAGCATTTTTTATATTTTATGCTTTTTACGATGTAAAGTTTGCATTTTCAGACTCTTTTTTTAACTGTAGATAGAGTTTTAAATATTCTTCATTTTGTTTAGCATCAAACATATAAGAGTGGTGTTGATATTCATCGATCAACTCTTTCATGGCATGATTAATGACCAAATCCAAATCATCAGAATATTCCATCTTCTTTTTATGATATTGATATTCTAATTTGTCCAAAATTTTATATTCTCCCTTTGGGAATACTCTTAAATCTAAATCATAATCAATATATTTAATCGTCCCTTCTTCTATAATATAGGGAGTAGCAATATTACAATAATAATATATGCCATCTTTTTTCATCTGGGCAATCACATTATACCATTTATTTTTAAAAAAGTAGATGATAGCCGGTTCTTTGGTTCTCCAAGTGGTTCCTTCTGACTCTATTACCTTCGTCTTGTTATTTCCAAATACAATATAATCTTTTTCAACATCTAATACAATAGCTTCATCCCATGCGCGATGAATCTTTCCGTTGTGCTTGTAACATTGTATTTGGTAGCAATCTCCTACACAAATCTGTTTCATACAACCACCTGCCAACATTATATCATAGTTTTTATGATTAGGAAATAGAAAAAAGCCTATTTGGAAATCTCTTCCAAGGCTTTTTGTAATTGATTATCCGTCTCATCGCTCGGATTGTTTCGATATTCATCAGAAAGAGTCACTTCGATATCTGGTATCAATCCTTTCGTATCATTGACCCAGGTGCCTTTCGGTGTTAGCCATTTTTTAGTCGTTATTTTATATTTATCACCGTTTTCTAGTGTAATTAAATCTTGAACGGTTCCTTTACCATAAGTCTTTTCGCCAATTAATTTAGCGCCCAAATTATCGCGTAAACTGCCAATCAACACCTCAGATGCTGACGCACTATAGGAATTTGCTAACAACACAATAGGATACTCTTTCGTTTCGTCCCCCTTTGAATGCACTTTTTGACGAGTGCCATCTTGATCCAATTGATAAGCGATATAAGAAGAATCGACAAACAACCCAATCATCTTAGAAACCGCCGTCAAATGTCCTCCAGTATTATCACGGACATCGATAATTAATCCATCAATTTTTTGTTTTTCTAAATCTTCTAATTGGTCTTTAAACTGCTTATAGGTATTATTGGCAAAAATAGACACATAAAGATAGCCAATCTTTTTATCATTTTTGGTAAACACTTTCGATTCTACCGAAGGAATCTCCACACCTGATTTAGATAAGTTCACCAAAATAGTTTTACCGTCTCTTAAAATTTCCAGTTGAAAATCCTGTTTCGTACTCTTTAATACTTGTTCACTAAATTGTGACGTAGTTAACGACTGAGTCTCCTGTCCATCTACTGATACAATACGGTCTCCCTCGTGTAAACCTGCTTGATCCGCTGAAGAGCCAGGAAAGACAGATTTAATTTCCATATAACCCGTTTCATTATCTTTCGAAATAGCAATACCAAGACCACTATAACTACCCTCTAGTGTCATATTCATATCCGAATAGGTATCTTCATCCATATAAATAGAATGTGGGTCTCCCAATTGTTCAATCACGGTTGCCAAAGCAGCATCTAAAACGCTCTCTTCATCGACATTTTCATAATAACTACCGATAATATACTGATAATTTTCCACAAAAGACTTTAATTCCTCACTCATTTCTGGCAGTGGTTCTTCGATTTGCTTAGGATTTTGTCGCATCCGCATAAAGGCCGTACCAGCAAAAAAACTAAACAAACAAGTAATGATTACTAAAATCACTACCTCTTGGATTTTAAAATCTTTATTTCGTTCCATCAGTTTCCTCAATTCTTTTTCTGTTTGTTCATCCATGTTCTCGTCCTCTTTTTCCTATTTGTCTTGATTTCTTTTTAAAATGTCTCTAGCGGCAACTAGTCCAGTAGCAGCAGCGACAACGATATTGCCAGCTTTTCCAGCGCCATCACCAACAAAATAAATATTATTGTCCTTTAAACGGAACTGATTATCTGTCTCAATCTCATTGCTAAAAAACTTAATTTCAGGGCCGTATAATAAGGTGTCATCATTATTCACACCAGGGATAATTTTATCCAAAATCTCTAATCCCTCTAAAATGTTGGTAATAATACGATGAGGCAAAACAAGCGCTAAATCACCCGCTACACAATCTGTTAAAGTTGGTTCAATAAACCCCTTACGAATTCTGTGCCACTCACTTCTTCTTCCTGAACGCAAATCTTTAAGACTTTGAATAATTGGCTTGCCATCTCCTAAAACATTGGCAATCCGCGCAATAGACTCTCCATATAACCTTGTATTCGTAACCGGCTGTGTTAAATTGACTTTCGTAATAAAAGCAAAGTTGGTGTTATTACTCTTAACATCTTTCAAAGCATGTCCATTTACACAGATGTAACCATAATAATTTTCTTTAGCCACAAAACCGCCTGGATTTGTACAGAAAGTCCGAATTTCATCACCATAAGTTTTCGTCTTAATAAAGATGGTAGGATCATAAATCACATTCGTAATTTCCTCCATGATATCTTTTCTAACTTCCACCCGAACCCCAATTTCAATACTTTGAGATAAATAAGGAATTTGATATTTATCGGCTAATTCTTGAATCCACTTTGCGCCAGTACGCCCTGGTCCAATAATAACGCTACTTGCTTTCAAAGAAATTTGTTCTTTTCCCGTATCATAAATGACCGTATGATGATTCTCATCCGTACTTTGGACATCTAGCACATTGGCGTGATCAATTAAAGCCACACCCTTTTTCTCTAAATATTCACAAATTGATTCGATATAACTTGGCAAATGGTCACTTCCCAAGTGTTTTTGCTTAATTAGGAGCAATTTAGCTCCCGCAATGGCCACTTTCTTGCGAATCAATTTAGCTTCTTCTTGATTGCTTGGATACACTTCTGCATCCATATGGAACTTATTAAAAATCTCTTCAGTCTCATCAATTAACCGGTAAGCTTCGCTTTCCGTCATATACTTTAATAAATTACTTTTTCCTAGTGTTGGAATAAAATTAAGTTTCCCATCAGAGAAAGTTCCAGCTCCCCCATATCCTGCCAAAATGGCACAAGGGTTACAATTCTGGCATGCAACGCCGAGTTTATTCATCGGACAAACTCTTTTTTGGACGCGATACCCTTTTTCCAATATCGCAATTTTTAACTTTTTATTGTTCGTAATTAGTTCATAGGCTGCAAATAATCCAGCAGGTCCAGCCCCAACAATAATCACATCATAATTCTTTTGCATTTGCATCACCATCCATATTGTAACATATTTTGCGCCTTCTGTTTTATTTTTTTATGTGAATTCTTTGTGTAAATTGATTACAAACAAAAAAATATCACCGTTGATACGATGATATTAGGAACATTTTCCTTCGACCACTTGAATGCTAACAGCTGAACCCTTATAAGTTGCTACAACATGATAAGCATCATTATAGTCATCCCCCAATGTTTGACGAACAAACCCAGAATCCAATGCACCATCATTAACCATTTCTTCCAAAGTAATACAGTAAGAATCCGTAGTCTTTGGATACTTAGATGCATTATCTAGCACATAAGTACGAGCAGATTCTGAAATCAAATCAAGTTGTTGTTGTGATAATTCTTCCGTATGATTAGAATACTGATTTAATACTTGTGGCAAGGCAAACATAGCAATCAAACCAATTACCACAATGGTAGCAATAAGCTCCACTAACGTGAAACCAGACTGTTTCATATCTACCCTCCTATTACTATATTTCATTATATTATAAACCTAAATTTTTTGCAAGAAAAAAGAGGCCTTAAAACCTCACTGTCGTATCATCGGTACCATCCTCTGGAAGTGGACCCATTTGAAAACTAGACATATCGCTGACTCCTAAACCATCAGAAGAAGATTCTAAAGATGGCGTAGTAGGAATAGAATCCATCGTTGGCACACTACTTTCTGATGTCATCGTTGGTTGGATAGGCGGAAGTCCATAATCACTAACAGAAGCTGTCATAGAAGAATCGTTTTCTGATACATAAGACTGCATAGCAGGTTCCACCGTAAAGGAACCCTCATTCGTAGATGGAATTGGCTCCATAGGCGCAGAAACAGTTGGTTCAAAAGATTGTTCCACTTGAGAACTCTCTAAAGGGGTACTACCCATGTCAGTTGGTTGATTCTCTAACTCAACTGGCAATGGTTGCTCAGTAGTCGCCACTTCGTTTGGTTCCTGAACAGTAACAACAACTTCTTCTTTTGGTTGTTCAGAAATAGATTCTTTTGGTTCTTCTTTACTTTTCTTATCTCCCGTTTTCATAGTAGATGATTTCTTTTTTGATTTTTTCTTTTTTGCTGTTTCCGCAATATATCCAATGATAGCTAAAATCACTAAAACGCCAAAAAAGATTAACCATGCTTGATCATCAATTACAATTTCTAGTACATTTAACATATTACCTCTCCTTATTCTATATACTATCTTACCATCAATTTACAAATTTTACAATCTTTTATTCCGATAGATAGTTTTCTCCCTTAAAAGGTTCTGTTCGTAAAAGGTTTGGATAATCTTGTTGGCGTAATACTTCAAACAAAACTAAAGCCACACAATTCGATAAATTTAAGGAACGAATATTCGCATTCGTAGGAATCCGAAAACAGCGGTCTAAATGTTGGCTTAAAATAGACTTTGGTACTCCAGTACTCTCTTTTCCAAAAATAAGATAAATATTTTTATTCGCATCATGGAAATCACAATCACTAGGTGGTTTCTTACCATAACGTGTCAAAAAATAAAATTCTCCATCTTGATTCTTACTCACAAAATCTTCCCAATTTTCATACACTGTATAATCACAATGCTCAATATAATTGACACCACAACGCTTGATAGTCTTTTCATCCAAAGAAAAGCCAAGCGGTTTAATCAAATGAAGCTTGGCATAGGTTCCAGCACATGTACGCATAATATTTCCTGTATTTTGTGGAATTTCTGGCTCATATAGTACAATATTAATCATTTTCAATAACCTCATTTCGCTCTAGAAATTCGCTTACCTTCGTCTTGTTCCATTCGGTTAATGTATATTGCTCTGTCACCTTACCATCAACAATTGCTACCATAATTGGTAACTGATCGAAATCTAATGTCACATGATACTGTTCTTCAAATTTTTCTAATCGCCCATTCGCTTCTGGGGAAACATCTAGGTATACAAAATATTGTTGAATATTTCGATCTACTAAAAAATTCTTTAACTTTTTCTCAATAGATGCAACAGAATCATCTCTTTTATTGCTGACATACACAATTAAAGGGGATTTCTCTAAAACGATGTTTTCCATGTCTTCTTCTTTTACTTCCATTAAAAAAGGTAACATAATCGTATTATAACTATGGTTACTATGTTTTACAAATAGATTACAACAGTAATAAGTAAGAAATACTGTAATTCCTACCGCAATAAATAATATCACATAATTTTTCAAAGGAATCTTTTTCACTTTCTCACCTCACTTTTATTATACTATAAAATTGTTTATTTGGAAAGTTTTTCCTTAAAATGCTTCTGGATCATCTAACTCTCCCGCATTCACAATTGGTAAATTTACTTGTTCTTCCGCAATCATATCTTTAAACTTAATACGGAAAGCCTCTAATTCTTTCACACGAGAATCTGGATAAATACGCTTGCTGTTCATAATAGCATAATAGACATCTTCCATAGTTACCTCTGGCTTATCTTGATATAAGGCTTGCGAAAAAGCAGCAGACAAAACAGAAAACGCAACATCTGGATACATAGCCCCCAATCCATAGACCCGTTTAAACTCACTCGTTGCTTCTACGATAGATTCCACTAACAATCTCGTGACGTATTCATTATATTTAAATTTAATACCCGTTTGTTTTTCAATTCTCGGTAACGATTGCATCAAAACTTCAACCGTTGTTGGAATATCTTGTTCTTGCACATCTACTCGATCAAAACGACGTAAGAAAGCTCTATCCCTTACAATATAAGTATTATATTCAATATCCGTTGTCGCACCGATAATTTTAATCATTCCCCTATCGATAGCCGGTTTTAAAATGTTGGCTAAATCCATAGGTCCCCCATCTTTGCTACCAATCAAAGTATGAATCTCATCAATGAACAAAATCACTCTATCCATATTTTTTAATTCATCAACCAAAAGAGAAATAATCATTTCTTCTTTGCCATTAACTTGGACTTTTCCGATTAAAGAAGCAGAGTTTACCTTGATAACACGGTATCCTTGTAACCGAGATGGTACCTCGCCACGAATAATGCGGTAGGATAATCCCTCAACAATGGAAGTTTTACCAATACCAGCCTTACCTACTAAAAGAGCAGATTTATCAGGAGTAAGTAGAATCATCGTCATCTTACCAATTTCATCTTCACGACAAATAGCAGGATTCGTTACATACTCTTTAGCCGTTAAATCTTCTCCATACATTTTTAAAATACTCAACCCCGTATAATCATACAAAGTTCTTTGTTCTTGTTCATTATTTTCCATACTATCACCTATTTTTATTATATAATAGGGTCAAAAAAAAGGAAAGTCATTTTCTAGAATTTCCTATTTTTTGACAATAATCAATTGTTCTGGCAATAGATAAATTTTTTCATTATCCTGAATGAGAGAACTTTGTGTCGTACCCAATTTACGAGCAACATCACTTAACGTTTCCCCCTCTTTGGCAATGTACATTTCAATCCCTTCTCGTGGAATGAATAATTCTTGACCAGGATATAGATAGTCATCTTTCTCTAAACCGTTCGCACTCAATAAAACATCGACACTGGTATTATTTTTTCTAGCAATTTCGTAAAGGCTATCTCCCTTTCTAACCGTATAAACAGTAAAATAATCTCCCTCTACGACTTTTGGTACCACAATAGTGGACCCAGGCACTAACATCGTCATTCCATTGAGTTCCTGTAATGTGTCAATTCCCGTATGAAATTTATTGGCAATACTTTCCCATGTATCCCCCACTAATACTTGATAAACTTTATACATAATTCACCTCATTTTATTATATGTTTTCGCATACAATATGGTGAAAGGAAGATAAAATGAAAAAAGATTTACCTAACGTTTTTCATAAACCTATTACGAAAGACTTACAAAATAACAGCCGTATCTTTTATGGAAAAGGAGAGAGACAAGATGTTTCCGTAGAAGAACTATTTCAAACCAATCAAATTTATCGGACCAACGTCAAACTCACTTTGAAAGACAAAACCGTTGAAAAAACGATTATCGGGAGAACTCAAAATAATCTCATTACTTTTGATAATGAGATTATCTCCATTAACGATATCTTAAAAATAGAAGTATTATAAACACTCTACATAAGTATCAGATAAGCATCTTAAACAACATACACAATTTAAATTCATGGTAAAGAATGAATTTGTTGATACATAAGGAAACTCGCTAGATGTATCTGGATTGGTTGCTAAAACACGTAAAGTACAACAACAACCATCTAATTTTTCAACCCGGAAAACATTTGAACAAGTTGTCGTTCCATCACAAACAACATTATCTTTCGTTGTAGGCATGCTTAATGGTACCCCGTTACATAAATACAACATAACTGGTCTGGTATTGCAATTTAAAGAATTGGTTCCACAACCTAAGAAACCTCTATCACAAGTATCTAAACAAGTCTCTGCTGTACATGCATTTTGTTGTAACACATTGATAATCGCTAATATTTCTGCTATACATTTACATGATTCTGTATCTGTATTATTACACATATATAATCCACCCCTTCTGTTATAGCATATTCTAGTGACCTAAAATCGTGTGAATAAATAACCTATTTTTTTCCTCTCTATGCGAAGAACTATAAGAATATTAGTTCTTTTTTGCATATCGAGTACTATTGATTATTTTGTGATTTTTTAGTAAAATGAACTTATGAGATGAGGATGGTTATGGCAACAGATTGTATTCAAAAAAGAGACGAATATATTATCCAAGAGAATAAAGATGGGACTAAGACAACAGTACGAGAACTACAATTAGAAATATTAGAAATCATGGATGAGATTCACCGAGTATGTGTCAAAAATAAGATTCATTATGCTCTTATTGCGGGTTCAGCGCTCGGTTGTGTGAATTATAAAGGATTTATTCCTTGGGATGATGATATGGATATCTGTGTCCTTCGAAAAGACTGGCCTAGATTCATTGAGGCTCTTAAAAAAGACTTAAGTGATAAATTCTATTTTCAATGTTTAGAGACTGATAAAAAATTTAATGTTGTCAATGGTCCACAAATGAAAATTAGAAAAAGAGGAACCTATATTGAAGAAGTCAATTGGCTACTAAAGAATCGCTGTACTTCAGGAAATGGTATCTTCATCGACGTCGTTACCTATGACTATATGTCTGAAAAGAAATGGAAAGATGAGGTAGCCAGAACCGTTTTAAAAGTAGCGATGCCTTTTTTAGTAATTCTCGATCACTTACGAATTCCACATACGCCTTTCAAGAAGTGGTATATGGGATTTGCTGAAAGATATTCGAAAAAAAATGAAAATAGTTCTTTAATGAGTCAATCCATTTCTTTCTTATGGGTAAAATTTTTAAAAGAACCAGTCTTTTTTAAGAAAGATGTATTGCCATTTCGATTATATGAATTTGAAGGAAGAAAATTTTATTCCTTTAATCATATCGAACCAATTGTAAAAAAATGGTATCATCCCAATTGTTTAAAAAAATGGGATGGCAAGGAATGGGTAGAAACTCTTCCGGTTGAAAAAAGAAACCCTAAACATACTGCCCACCTCAATCTCAAAGGAGAAACGAAAAAAAATTAAAAGTTAGGAGTGATTCTAATACATGGATAATCGATATAAGAGAGGATATGCATTCGGTATCCTACTCATTCTTATTGCTATCGCTATCGGCATTTTTTTCCAGAATGATATTGGATTTCTATTCGGCGGCGTTGGCACTATCATTATTGGTATCACTCTATTGATGCACATGAATGAGCATTTTAAAAAACAAGGGTTAAATGAAGAGAAAAAAGGTAGCAAATAGCTACTTTTTTTAAAACAAAAAGAAAAAACTAGAAAGGAAAAATCCGACAATCGCACTATACGTCTCTCGCTCATAATGGGTTAAAAAAAACTGCATACCTTTTAAGATTCCTATTCCCCCTACTACTAATCCTAATAGAAAAGAAAACAATTGCGAGACTGGATACGTATAAAACTCTCCAAATAAATGTAAGATTTCTTCATACCATCCAAGGGATAAATAAATAGCGGTTCCACTTAATCCAGGAATAATAGTCGATAAGGATTCTAAAACACCCATCCCTATATAAGAAATAGGAACCTCCCCTTTTGGAAGAATAAAAAGAATACTTCCTAGCAAGAAAAAAAGAAACGTAATTTTCCAAGAGTTGCTCTTACGAATTAACTCAGGAAGTCCACTCAAGATAAAGATAGCAAATAAGCACTTGAAAAAAAGTTCATATTTTAAAAAGAAATAAAGAAGAACTTTACTCCCTAGTAAAATAGCAATGACAAAGCCACATCCCAAGACTCCTAAATATTCTATATTCTTTTTCACATCTTGAAAAAACGTTACAAGGCTATGGATGACCTTTTCATAAATTCCCAAACGAATAGCTAATACACTACCACTAATACCAGGAAGTATTTTTCCTAACCCGATGATAAATCCTATTCCCAATAATTTCATAGTTCACCTATTCCAATATATTCAAGTAGGAAAAAAAAATAACCGTTTGGTTATTTTACTACATTACGAAAGTACCCATTTTGTACAAATTTTGTTTCATTAACGACCATAAAGGCTTTCTGATCGCTATTTTTAATCAACTCTTTTAACTCTGGCAAGTGACATTCATCAATCTCCAAAAATAGCATCAATTTTCCGCTATCTTCCACCCCTTTTGCCGTTAATACTGATACTGCATATCCATGTTCTCTTAATGTCTCCACTACATGAGCGTTTTCTTCATGAATAATGATTTGAATAGCTAGTTTTGTCTTCACAAATAATCGTGCGAGTAGACCACCTACGTAAGTTCCCGTAGCGTATCCACCAGCATATGCTACCACAATCCATAAACTATTGAAGTCATTATTGAGAGCATCTTGCACAATTAAAAACCATATCGTTACCTCAAAAAAGCCAATGAGTGCCGCTAACAAATTCTTCCCTTTGACAGTCATAATCATCCGAATCGTACCGAATGATACATCCGTTGTTCTCCCTAAAAAAATTTTTAGACACAATGCCAATAATTCCATATTTTCCTACTTTCTACTTTTTATTATGAACCAAAAAGAATCTATATACCATAGATTCTTATTTTTTAGGAAGATTCTCCTTTAAATAAGCAAGAACTTCCTCTCTTCCTGTAAGAGACTTACTTATCTTTCCTTTTTTGATAATAAATAAAGTGGTATCACTAATACGAATATCCCGAACATCTTCTTTGATAACAGTTTCTTCGCCTATATAAGTTTTATTCACAGAATCTTTCATATTAACTGTATAATACTTTCCTAACGTATTGTTAGAATTCGTATTGCTCGTAATCGTACTAAGATAAGTGCTATAGATTGTCGTAGTATCATCTGGTACAACCGCTAATACATAATAATTCTCTTCTGACTGCTTTAACAATTTAGAAAAAGCAATTTCATTAGTAGCTGTATTAGAACTACTATTCGTATTTGTATCACTAGTAGTTCGATTCTTTGATACTACTAAATCGATTAGGATATAGGTTGTCGCAAAAACGACAATCATAACCATAACCATAATCATAATTTGTTTACCACTCATCATCCCTTCTGATGAATTTTTAATATCCTTCTTTTTTGTGTTCTTGCTTGTTTGTTTTATTTTTGCTTTCTTCACTTCCATCACCAAGGATATTATAGCATACCTTTTGTTTTTCTTTCAATACTATTTTGTAATTGCTGATACACCGACTGATTCTGCTACATTCATCATTTCCTCTAAGTTCAAAGTCTCTGATACCACAGAATATTCTACCCCATTACTAATCCAAGAAATCGAATAATCCGTAATAGCTCCTACCGTATCAGCTACTAGATAAGGATCTCCATAAATCATACTCGTTTCTAGTTCTTGCGGTACACTAGCAGTTTCTTCCACTAACATGAAAGGGCTATCCCCATCAAAAGTTAAAATAATTCTTTCTCCACCATCTAAAGATACTTTATCTTGACCAGTTAGATATGTATTGACAGGAATATACATTGGATACACAATGGTATCTAGTGTCTCCATCGTCGTTGCCGTAGTTTCTTTACCTTCCATATTCTTTTCTAATCGGAAATAACTCTCATCAAATGTCTTTTTCTCATCAATTTCTTTAAATGTCATACACATCTCTACATTCTCTTGCTCATCTAATACTTCTACTTTGATAAGTTGTAAATTCTTATCTGCATAGACTTTCTGTGTCTTTAATTTTTCGTTATTTGCATAATTCACTTTACTGGTAAAGAGATAGTAATCGCCTTCTTTTGTAATACTTCTCTCATCATCTCGTTCTAAATCCGTAAAAATTCTCTCTAATAGGTAGATTTGGGAATTGTTGTATGGCCAATCACTTTGAAATTTAAAACTCTTATTTAAACTAGGAGTTAAAACAAAGACTCCCTCCGTATTTCGTAAAATAATTTGTTCATGATTATTGACTTGATTAATCAAACTAACACGATATAAATCTTCTTTTTGATACGCTACCTCTACATCATAGGTATAAGTATCCTCTCCTCGATAAATCAATAATTCTCCTGTTAAATAGTACGAATTTAAAGATGATATTCTTTTCGATATCTCTTTATAAGCATCTTTCTCACTACTTTTTCCACAACCTACTACCAATAATAAGCATGCAATTGCCAATATAATTTTCTTCATATTTACCTCTCTTTTCACTTAAGTATATGGAATCCCTAGGGAAATATGAAAAAAGTTAAAAGATTTCTCTTTTAACTTTTCTGAATAAATATACGGACTGTCTCTTTCTTTGGTACCGGATTCACTAAACGTGCATTCGCTGTCAAAGCCCGAATCTTGATTGGTACATCATAATATGGTTTATCCTTAGAATAGTTGCTCAAATCTAACTCACTCAAGTCTACATAAGCTTGAATTTCTTCCTCTTTAATAGAGTGAATAATATTATAAGCACCTTGTAAATCCACTAAGACTTGCGTATCATCTTCCGATGCAGCTCCAGCTTCCCATCCTTTTGGTGTATTCAAGGCATCTACTTTTAGTACTAAGGAAACTGGTTCACTACTTTCCGTTACTTGAATCGTTACCTTTACTTTATTCGTCGATAACTGCTTGACTCCGGATGGTTTTGGAATTTCTACCTCTGCTTCATAATCGCTAGTCAATTTACTAACATCCACTTGAATATCAATACCGCTCTGCTCTAATTGATCAAGAACTTCCGTTGAACCATAAACGGTTACCGTATTTTGACTAAAGGCATAAGAACTAATCGCATTTCCAAATGGAACTTTATTCACTGGCACAAAATTCAACTGTACCTCTCTAGAAGAAGAAGTAATGGTTACTTCAGCAGTAATATCCTCTTCCTTATAAATTTCTACATCAACTGTATTTCCATCCTTATCATAAGCCTTTAAAATAATATCTCGTAAAGTCTGGGTTCCCTCTTTTAGGGAAGTCAACTTATCCACGTCAATCAAAGCCTCCACAGTGGCTACCTTATCTAACTGGAAGTCAGCCCCACTTATGACAACTTGATCAATATTTAAATCGACATTGCTCACTTCTAGTGTGGCATCTAAATGATCTTTATTGATTACATTATAGGATAATGACTTATTTCGATACTCTTTTTGGTAAACTACAACCGTTACTTGGGAGGGGTTAACACTATAATCAATCGATGAATGACCTATTTCGTATTCTACATCTATCTTGTATGTTCCAGGTTCCTTGATATTGGATAAATCCAATTTAACATTGTGATTCGCTGATTGTTCAGCAATATATAAATCCGTTTTACTACCAATCAACGTAATATCAAATGATTCAGGAATCCCCGTAATAACGAAACGTTCCTCATCATACTCTACTTCTGCTTTTTGATTTTTAAATACTTTCGCACTGTTGGTTGTTAAATTCAGTATTTTTTGATCTACGACAATAAATAAAGCAACTGCTATAAACAAAGACAAAAACAATAATGTACTCTGTTTCGATAACATACTCTCCAATTTATGGCTAGATTTATCAAAACTATTGGTAATCTTTAATACGAGACGCGTAATGGGAATAACAATATGTTTATCAAAGAATTTAGCAATCGAATGTCCTATCTCACTTAACTTCTTCATTAGAACCTCCCTCTTCTTCCTCACCGTCTTCTAGTACCATACTTTGCTTTGGTCTTAATTCCTCCAAAAGCAATAATTTTACTTCATCTGCGGAAAGATTATAATGTAATTCTCCTCCAATGGCTACAGAAAGTCTTCCTGTCTCTTCTGATACCACAAGAGCAATACAATCGGTAAGTTCCGAAATTCCTAACGCCGCTCTATGTCTTGTTCCCAAACGCTTACTAATCTTTAGATTATCACTCGTTGGGAAAACAGCTCTCGCACTGGTAATTTTATCTCCTTGAATAATAACACCACCGTCATGAAGAGGGTTATTAGGAAAGAAGAGTGTAACCAATAATTCAGAAGAAATTTCGGCATAAATCTTCTTTGATTTTTCAATATAATCATTTAAACTATTATCTCGCTCTAGAACAATTAAAGCACCAGTACGAGTCTTTTTCATAGCTTCCATTGCTGTGACAATTTCATAGACAATTTTTTCTCGCTCATCCACTGTAAGTACTTTATGACGACCAAGTAACTGGCTTCTTCCTAACTGCTCTAAGACATTTCGTATTTCCGGTTGAAAAATAACAATAATCGCTAAAATTCCCCATTCCAATACATAATCCAGTAAATATCCAATTGTTACTAAATCAAATACAACACTAACTAACTTCAATAGGAAAATAAAGATAATTCCTTTGAAGAGTAAAACCATCTTAACATTTTTTCGTAAACTTTTTAGTACATAATAGAGTACTAACCACACTAGTAAAATATCGACAAGGCTCTTGGCTGTTTCGACCACTTTTACTAAACTCATATCATCCCTCCATAACTAACTACTAGCATAAATTATTATAACATAAGATAACTCTTTTTCCAATTACTAGTCCGTATTTTTCCAAAAAAAGAAAAAGCTGTAGATTATTTTTGAAAGTGCACAAAAGTTGTGCAGTTAATTTTAAAATCATATATAATATCTTCCAAGCAATTTA
>CANRDB010000030.1 GCA_947629315.1 uncultured Bacilli bacterium | reverse complement strand
ACATTTAACTTATTATACACTAATCAGACTTATTTCTGCTTTTTTATTAAAAACGGAATTTCAAATGAAAATTAACGCTTCTTTTTTTTCTAGTTAGGTCCATTTTGCTATTTAGAAATTCTTATGGTATAATAGGCATCAAATTTAGGGGTGGTATTATGGAAAAAATAATGAATGATGCCTTATTATTTATCCAGAAGTGTGATGAAGACTTTGAAAATAATGTATTTTTACCAGAAAATTCAGTCATAGCTACAAGACATATCGCGTTATTAAAACAAGTCCAATTGCACAATGATTCACTAATTGTTGATGCGACTATTAAAAAACTAGAGTTTATTCGCAATCAGATGGATGCTGCTTATTATCATACGTATAATATGGACAACATTATCAATTTAGTTTCTGTCAGTGTTACGGATTATATTATTCAGTTAGTCAAAAAGAAACATTTAGTAGATCCTATATTGATTGCGCGATATGCTTATATCGAACTGGCAAAAGTTTTATATTATGATATTTCTTATGTAAAACAACAAGAAGTGACGACTAAAAATAAGATTTGTGATGCTCCTGTCAATGTTGAGAAGGAAAAAATCTTTTCTTATGTTGTTTGTACCCAGTGGTTGCAATTATATAGTTACATATTAGCGCAATTTGGAATGAATGTGATTCCAAGAAAGATTCCTAATCAAAATCATGTTTGGGGGGAAATTCCATTAAACAATCAATCCATCATTGTCGTTGATGCGACGGATTATATCAATTCTTCTATTGATTTTAGTAATGCGAAATCCATGAGTCCTACCGTAGGGTTTGTCGTGTTACCAAAACAATATTCGAATATGAAATTATATGATATCTTTCATGATAAAAGCAAAAGGGCGATTGCTGCTACTGTACAAGAATGTTATAAGAAGAATAGAGATTTCGATATAGCCCTTCACTATATTACCAGTAAGGGTTATCCAGCAGAGAAAATCATAAGAGAAAATGAACTTTTCCATCACTCAAAAGAAATTATTACGAATCCTCAAGATGCGATTCGATATTTAACGGCAGTGAAAGAATTCTTTAAAAATTTAAAGATTCCGAATAATATTGATGGTTATGAAATCTTTGCTTACTATAATTTGTTTTTAAAACAATTACCAATGAATATTCGGACAAATATCGCGGCAGATACTATCTATGTCGATTCTTTTGACTATAAACTTTCTAGAATTCGAAAAAAATTTTTACAGTTTCCAAATGACTATTTACGGTATTTACAAGATTTAATTTTTAATCGGTTTTATAAATATTTACCAGAATCAGAAACAGATGTGCTTGTAGCGGGAATGAGAAAAGATGATACTGGTGGAAAAACATTGAGTAGTAAGATTGCTGAGAGTGAATTATGTATTGCGAAAATCAACAGAGAGATTAATTTATATTATGCGATTAATAAATTACAATTTTTTGAGCCTGAAACATGTGAAACATTAGGAATTCAGTTATATGAACCACTCATGGGAGTAAAACGGTTTACCACATTAGAAGATTACCACGAATTCCAAAAAACGATGAGTTTAAAATAATTTATATCCAAACGGTATAAATTATTTTTTTGTTGAAAGGGTAGTGACATTTAAAATTATCACGTTAGCGGCATCTCTAGAAGAGAAAGTAGTAGATTTAGAGAATGAAACTCATTATGATACTGGTTCTATTCAAGTAGAGGGAGCAACCATCCACTGTTGGCGTCATGGTGGACATGGATTGGAAACTTATCTAGAGGTGATTGAAAACTCTTGTAACACTGGCTTTGTCAATTTAGGTTTGCGACTTGGCAAAGAGAGATTGTTTACTTATATTCGCAACTTTGGATTTGGCGAGAAAACAGGAATTGAGTTATCTGGAGAATCGAGTGGCATTATGTTTTCTGTCGATGAGATAGGGGATTTGGAAACTGCTACCACTGCTTTTGGGCAGGGAGTTGCCGTGACAGCTATTCAACAAATAACAGCGGTTAGTGCAGCTGTGAATGGAGGGATTCTTTATCAACCCTATATTGTAGAGAGCATGAACGATCCCGAAACCAATCAAGTTATTACTTCGCATCAAGAAAAAATCGTCCGAAAAGTGATTAGTGAAGAGACGAGTCAAAAAGTTAGATATGCTTTAGAAAGTGTCGTAGCGAGGGGAACTGGACACAATGCCTATATTGCGGGATATCGAGTAGGGGGAAAAACAGGGACTGCTCAAAAGTCAGCTAACGGTAGTTATTTGACAGGAAATTATATCACGTCCTTCATTGGGATTATGCCAGCGAATGATCCTAAAATTGTGGTATATATTGCCGTTGACAATCCAAAAGGAGTCGTCCAATATGGAGGAACCGTTGTCGCACCAATTGCCAAAAATATTTTACAATCCGCTATTCCTATTTTAGGAATTGAACCACAATCTGATGAAATAGAAAAAGAGTTTGTCTATTTAGACAAGACCTATACCGTAGTACCGGATGTTACGGGAATGACTCTCAAAGAAGCAATTAAAGCCCTAAAACCGTTTAAAGTAGAATATGAGGGAACCGGCGTTGTAAGTTATCAATCTCCAAAATCTGGCGTAAGGATTGCAGATGGAGAGACAATTCGACTTTATCTTAGTCCAAAAGAGGAATAGTATGGTATAATGATAATAGGATGTGATTTATGATTCTTAAGATATGTGTTTTAGCGTTGCTTGTGTTCTTAAATGGAATTTTTTCAGCAACCGAAATCGCTTTTTTATCGTTAAGTAGATACGAGTTAAATAAAGAAATGAAAAGGAAGAAGAAAAAAGCCTATCGAATTGTGAAATTGTTAAATGATTCGAGTACTTTTCTATCTGCTATTCAAATTGTCATTACACTATCTGGCTTTTTGGCGAGTGCCTTCGCTGCGGAAAGTTTTGCAAGTGAGATAGCCGAATGGATGAATCCCACTTGGATTGGCAAAGATGTCTTAACGAATATTTTAGTCGTTTTGATTACTTTGGTTTTATCTTATTTTACATTAGTATTAGGGGAATTGGTACCGAAACAAATTGGACTTGCCTATTCTAAAAAAATTGCTTTTATGATGATTACCCCAATCGATATCGTTATTACCATTTTTAAACCGTTCATTTTTATTTTAGGAGCTTCCACCAATTTCCTTTTAAAAGTTTTACGAGTTCGGCAAAAGAAAGGGGAAGAGGAAGAAGAAATTAAAAGTACGATTGTGGAATCTAATCTAGAAACCTTAGAGAAGAAAATTCTCCTACGGGTATTTGCCTTTAATGATACAGTGGTAGAGAAGGTAATGACACCGCGTGAGGAAGTAGTTACGATTGATAAAAAGGATTCTAGGGAACAGATTTTAAAAATTATCAAAGCTACGAAGTATACTCGGTTTCCCATTATGAATCAAGGAGAAGTAATTGGGGTTATCAATATCAAGGATTTCTTGATTCATCGAAATCAAAACTTTTCCTTGAACGATTATATTCGAAAAATAGAGACAATCTCTTATGATACGATTATTGATGATGCTTTTTTGCTTCTCAACCGAAAGTATGAGCCAATCGCGAAAGTGATGAAAAATGGCCAGTGGATCGGTATTGTTACTTTAGAGGACATTATTGAAGAAGTAGTTGGTAATGTATTTGATGAATATGATAATGAAAAAAACGTATAAATTTTATCAAAAAGGTTGAAATTCAAAAATAAAATTTTGTATAATAATGGCAAAGCGTCGGGGAGAGTGTTGGTTATGAAAAAAATCGTATGGATTCTATTTACTATATTTTGTTTTATGAAAGCTCCAGTTATTGATGTGGAAGCACAAAGTTTTGATTCATCGGTACCGATATTAGTTTCTTCTAGTACGATAGAAGTAGAACAGAAGCAAGAGGAAAGAAATTTCCTAGAGGAGTTTTATTATCGGATGTTTGAAAAAGATACGAAAGATTTCTTTGATTATGTTCTGCTTGGTATTTTTATCGTCGGTTTACTGATTGTCATGGTACTACAAAATACACATTACTATACCGTACGAAAAGAGACACCAAAAGAGGATTGGTTAGAAGAGGAAACCTCTCATCAAGAACTCACATTTGAACCAATAGATACTCCTATCGAAGTAAAAAAACGAGAGGACTCCTTATTAGAGGATGACTTAGATGAAATAGATGATTTAGAGGGAAAAGTATCCGTTAGAATTGTAGAAGAACCTCCTAAAGAACATCGCCGTAGAAAGAGTGAATAACTCTTTTTTTGTGGAATATAATCTAGTGGGTGATAGCATGCTACTATTTATTAAAGGAATTATTTCGATGATGATTGGTTTAGTTCTTTCTTTGGTAGCAGGATTTATCTTACTACCAATTTTACAGGAAAAGAACTGTCAACAAAGATTAAGCATCTATTTGGAACAACAACATCATGACAAAAAGAATATTCCAACTATGGGAGGACTTATTTTTATTCTTCCTAGTCTTCTTTATTTTTTGGTATTACTTTTGATGCACCGCATTTCGATGACATATAATCTGTTTATGATTTTGTTAGCGTTCATCGGATATGCACTGATTGGTTTAATTGATGATTACTTAATTATTTATCGGAAAAACAATAATGGATTATCTGAAAGTAGTAAATTGTTCTTACAAATTGTTCTTGCGATTGTCATTTTTTATTTCTTTATGAAATCTGGAAATGAACCTTTAATTTGGATTCATACTCTCCATATTAAAAGAAATATTGGTTGGCTTTATGGTTTATTTATTTTACTGGTATTAGTAAGTAGCAGTAATGCTGTCAATATTACGGATGGCTTAGATGGTCTAGCGGCTGGTTTATCAGTCATTGCCTTTTTTACCTTTAGTATTATTACTTCTATGACTGGTTGGCTAGAGGGATATCAAGAAATCACTATTTTCTTATTTACGTTAGTGGGAACATTAATTGGTTTTCTCTTTTTTAACGCGAATCCTGCGAAAATTTTTATGGGAGATACTGGTTCTTTAGCGCTCGGAGGAGTACTTGGAATGATTGCTATTCTCACACGACACGAATTATTATTGTTATTGATTGGTATTGTTTTTGCGATGGAGACCATGACTTGTATTATCCAAAGATTTTATTATAAGTTAACCAAAAAAAGAATATTTCCAATGACTCCCATCCATCATACTTTTGAAGCTTATCTACCAGAGCGTGAAGTGGTTAAACTATTTTGGATTGTAGGGTTACTTGCTAGTTTATTATCACTTTTATTTGGAGTATGGATATGAAAAGAAGTGTCGAATGGATTTTAGTGTTTAGTGTCCTTGCTCTAGCAGTCTTTGGTTTGATGATGATTTATTCCGCTTCTTCCATTTGGGCAGAGTATCAATATCAAGATCCTTTTCGCTATGTGAAAAATCAAGCTATTTTTTTAGGAATTGGTGTGTGTCTCCTTTATGGGATAAGTAAAATTTCTTATTCTTACTATTATCGAAAAGCCAATTGGATGATTGGAATTTGTGTAGTTCTCTTAATTTTAGTATTAATTCCTGGAATCGGTAGTGTTAGAAATGGAAGTAGAAGTTGGTTTGGAGTTGGTTCTTTTGGCATTCAACCGAGTGAGTTTACCAAACTAGGTCTCATTATTTTTACTTCAAAATATCTATCGACACATAAAAAATATTTTCCCATTCTTCTTTTTACCTTACTGTTGTTTGGTCTCATTATGCTGCAACCAGATTTTGGAACAGGAACCATTCTTGTGATGTCCATTTTAGGTATTTTATTTGTTGCGGGTATGAATCTTTCCTTTTTGATAAAACTGGGCATTATGGGAGTAGGGGGAATCGTTGTTTTGATTTTGATTGCTCCTTACCGACTTGCTCGCATTTTATCCTTTTTAAACCCTTGGAGTGATCCTTTAGGAAGTGGCTTTCAAATTATTCAATCTCTCTATGCGATTGGACCAGGTGGTCTTTTTGGAATGGGGTTTGGAAATTCTATTCAAAAACATTTCTATCTACCGGAACCGCAAACAGATTTTATTTTTTCCATCATTAGTGAAGAATTCGGTTTTGTAGGCATCTTAATCGTCGCGACTCTTTTCCTAACTATCATTGTAACAGGTTTTCAAATTGCTCTTCGAACGGACGATTCGTTTGGAAAATATATGGCTTTTGGGATTACGTTTGGTTTTGCTTTTCAAACCATCATGAATCTCATGGTAGTAGTAGGGTTGATTCCTGTAACAGGAGTGACTTTACCATTTTTATCTTATGGGGGGTCTAGTTTATTGATTACGATGGCTAGTATGGGAGTCCTTTTAAATATCTCTCGATATACTCGTTAAGAATCAATTTGACAAATTCTTTTTTTTGCGGTATATTCTATGTGTCGAGTGAGTATGTATAAGAATTCGAGCTACATAGGGGAAACCTACACGTTGTTTTAAAAAACACGGAGTCACTAATTTAGGTGCTCGCGTGTTTTTTTCTACTTTTTAACGAGAATCTAAGCGACGACAATTAGAGATAGGTGAGTATGTATAAGGAGTTCCGAGCTACATAGAAATTTAGAAATAAATTTTACACGTCCAAACGGAGGGAGTCACAAATAAAGATGACCTTTTGTTTGGACTTTTTTGGTCATCTAGGAAACATATTAACTAGAAGAATAGAAAAAAGTAGATACTTCTCCATAAATCAAGAAAGAGGTGATTGATATGAATGTAATTGAAGTAAAAAATTTATGGAAGACTTTTAAAGTCAAAAAGAAAGAAAAAGGGTTCAAGGGAAGTATGCATTCTTTATGGCATCCTGAATATGAGATAGTAGAAGCGGTAAAGGGGATTCATTTTGAAGTAGAAAAAGGAGAAATGATTGCTTTTATAGGACCTAATGGAGCAGGAAAGTCTACGACAATCAAGATGCTTACGGGAATTTTGTATCCTGATCAAGGAGAACTTTCTATTCTAGGGTTAGATCCTAGACAATCTCGCAAGAAACTAGCTTATGAAATCGGTACGGTATTTGGTCAAAAAGAACAATTGTGGACACATTTAACACCTTATGATAACTTTAAATTTTTTGGCGCTATCTACGATATTCCAGAAACTGTTGTAGAACGAAAAATAGAGGAATTGACCGAACTGTTTGAATTAGCAGATTTTCTCAATACTCCTGTTCGTAATCTTTCTTTAGGACAGAGAATCCGTTGTGAGATTGTGGCATCTTTAATTCATGAACCAAAAATTTTATTTCTCGATGAACCAACGATTGGTTTGGATCCTGTTGTCAAAGAAAATATTCGTGCTTTGATTAAACGAATGAATAAAGAATATAAGACAACTGTCTTTTTGACGAGTCATGATACATCAGATATTGAAAAATTATGTAAGCGAGTAATCATCATTAATCATGGGGAATTAGTTCTAGATGATTCTATGGAAAATCTGAAGTATCACTATTTGAATAAGAAGATTTTAGAAGCGAAGATGAAAGAAAAAGTTAATCTAGAGGAGGAAGAGGGCATTACAGTACTCAAGGATAAAGGATATAATTTGAAATTAGAAATAGATACCAGTAAAAAGAGTATTGCGGATGCTTTAAAACTTTTGAATCCTGATAAGATTATCGATATCAACATTTCTAATATTCCTCTGGAAAACATTATTACAGAAATTTATAAAAGGGCAGAGGACAAATGAGAAAGTATGTATTTATTTGGAAATCAGAAATCATGAGTAGCCTTCAATATATCTGGAATATTTTATTTGATTTTCTAGGATATTTGGTGATTCTATTTATCTTCTTTCAACTATGGCAATATCTTTATAGTGATCCAAAACAAGTAATCAATGGTTATACGATGAAGCAGATGGTATGGTATGTCATTGTAACGGAGGTATTATGGAGTAGTTTAGGAGGAAGAAAGTTATGCGCTAAAATATGTGATGATGTGAAAAGTGGAAATGTTGCTTATCACTTGTGTAAACCATATAGTTATATCGGTTATGTATTGACCAGTCATCTAGGAAGTATTACGGTAAAGTTTATTCTCTATATCATGATTGGTTTGGGATTAGGTTTTCTCTTTTTAGGAAGTTTTCCTTCTATTTCTCTCATCTCTATGTTCTTTGTTCTCTTATCTTCTGTTTTAGCGACAATCATTAGTACGTTACTCATTACTTTTATTGGCTTATTTTCTTTTAAAATCGAGGATGCGAATCCTTTCTACTGGCTTTATAGTAAGTTTATTTTGGTTCTAGGGACGATTTTCCCAATTGAATTTTTTCCTACCGTTCTTCGACCAGTTTTACAGTACAGTCCTATTTTTGCGGTTACTTATGGACCAGCCAAATTATTTGTTCATTTTACAGTAAAGGGAGCATTAGAAGTATTATTCGTACAAGGAATTTATATTGGAATTGCCTATGGCTTATGTCTATGGCTATATCGGAAAGGGGTGAGAAGTTTAAATGTTAACGGCGGTTAAAAATCAAGGAAGAGTAACATTTCTTTCTATCAAGTATTCTGTCATGAGAGAGATGATTAATAAAACGACTTTTATAACGAATATTTTGTTTATGATTTTAAACAATGCTTGCTTCATTGTACAATGGGTTGTTCTTTATTCTTTACAAGATCAAATTGGAGGATATAGTTTTACGCAAGTCCTGCTATTGTGGGGTATGGCAGCTGGTAGTTACGGTGTTTCTCATTTCTTTTTTGAGAATGCCTATACTCTTTCTGATCAAATTACAGAGGGAAAACTAGATGCCTATCTCGTTCAACCTAAAAATGTATTACTTTCTTTGATTACATCAAAAGTAAAGACTTCTGCATTAGGAGATATGCTTTACGGATATATCATGTGTATATTTGCGCATGTATCTATTCTCCACTATCTTCTTTTCACATTTTTAAGTATTTGTGGAGGACTTATTTTGACAGGTTTTGCGATTGTTTTAGGTAGTTTTAGTTTTTGGATTAAAAAGGCCGATATGCTTGCGGAAACGGGAAATGGATGGATGACTAGTTTTTCTAATTATCCAGATGGTATTTTTAAAGGGGTTGTTAAAGTTTTACTATATACGCTCATCCCTGTTGGGATTGTCAGTTATCTTCCCGTATCTATTTTAAGTGAGTTTAAGCTTCCTTTGTTCGGTATTGTAGTTGGTTTTACCATCCTGATGGTGGTACTTGCGTTTCTCGTTTTTTATCGAGGATTGAAAAGATATTCTTCTAGTAATCTCATGGGAGTGAGAATGTAAAAAGAGATAGAAAAAATCTATCTTTTTTTCATCTGTTTTGTTATAATGTATTCGGAGGTATGTTATGAATCAAACAATTGGAAATGTAGGAACCAATACATTTAAAAAAGATACACCTAGAAAATGGAATCAAAAAAATTTGGTGATTGCAGGGATTGCCTTTGTTGTCATTGTCATTTTAGCTTGGGGAATTTATAAGTTCTTCTTTGCTAAGGAAAAGTATACGTATGCGAATTTTACCGATACGGAAGCATTCTTTTTGTCGAATGCAGAGGGAAATTATGCTTTGTTTAATGAAGATGGAAAGCAGTTAACGGATTTTATCTTTGATGATATTGACACCTTCTATGGAGGGGCTGCTAGAGTCAAAACAGTAGATGGAGATTACGGTATTGTAAAAGAGGATGGAAAGTTTTTAGTGGCACCAACGAAAGATAGAATCGGAGATTATGGAGCGCTTTATGAATTGACAGATTCTTCTATGAAAAGTAGAGTAGTCAATTATCAAGGAAAGAGTGTCATAGAGGGATATGGTATTTCCATTCATAAATTTTCCGATAGTGCAATCTACTATATATCTTCTTTAGCGACCGAAAACGGAACGGAACCAACAGAAGTAAAAGTAGTAAACTATAAAGGAAAAGTGATGGATACCATTCCAAATACAGACTATTTCGCAACGGATTATGTCAAAGAAAAATATACTTCGCTATCAGATGGTACTGTTACTTATGTCTATAATATAGATAAAGGAAAACGAGTAGCGAAAGTAGATGGTAGTTACTGCGTGCAAAGTGCGGTAGGAAACCATATTCTATTAACTAGTTGTGGTACTTTGTATCATAAGGATGAAACCAACAATTATGCCTTATTAGAAAAAGGAAAACTAAAATATACCATCAGTAAAGAACAGTGTTCTGCCGCGCTTACCACAGATGGCGGAGTAATGTGTGCAGATAGTGGATATAATTATCATTTAGTAGATGGAAAAGGAACGGTTTCTAGTGAAAAAATAGAGACTTATATCGATAGTAAAAATTATATTGTCGAGGGAGACGATGGCAATTATATATTCTATGCCAACGGAAAAAAAGCCCAGACTGTTTCTTGTATTCAATCATGGCATAAGTTAGAAAATGGCTATATTATCGAGAAAAAAGGATACGATAATTGTGGAGAAGAAGCAGGGTACGCTTACTATAATACCAAGGGAGAGAAAAAGTCGAAATATTATGATGTTGCAGGTGCTTGGGATACCAATGGTTTAGCGATTGTTGCAGATGATGTTTTTCAGTACTATTTGATTAATCAAAAATTTAAACAAGTTTCTGAAGTCTATCAATCTATTCAAAATATTGGAAACCTTTATGTGGTAACCCAAGATAGTAAAGATATGCTTATCCAAAAAAATGGAAAAGTATTAGAGGATGATATTAATACGGTAAAAAGTGGATTACGGAAAGAACAACCTTATCTAGCGGCTAAAAAAGGAGACTCCTTCCTCGTATATGATGCTACTTCTGGTAAGAAAGTAGGAGAATATAAAGGAAATTCTATTCGTTTCTATGATCACTATTTTACTGTTGATAATACATATTATAGTTATCGAAATGGAAAATCATTCTATACCGTTAATTCTTAGAAAATTCGTGTTTGAAAGGAGGACACCATGTTTATTGATGAAGTAAAAATTGAAGTAATAGCTGGAAATGGCGGAAATGGCTGTCTTGCCTTTCGAAGAGAAAAATATGTTGCCATGGGTGGACCATTTGGAGGAAATGGCGGTCATGGTGGAAATGTCGTTTTTGAAGTCGACGAGGGATTAAATACCTTGATTGATCTTCGATATAATAAGAAGTATCAAGCAAAAAATGGTGCTCATGGAGAGGGAAAAGGAATGAATGGAAAAAATGCTCCTGACCTTGTGATTAAAGTACCATTAGGAACTGTCATAACCGATTTAGAGACCAATTTTATTTTAGGGGATTTGACGAAAAAAGGAGATCGCGTAGTGGTCGCCTATGGTGGTCGTGGGGGACGTGGAAATATGGCCTTTGTGACCAAGACAAATCCTGCTCCTGATTTTGCTGAAAATGGGGAACCAGGAGAAGAGAAAAAGTTGAAAGTAGAATTAAAACTATTAGCGGATGTTGGTTTAGTCGGTATGCCAAGTGTTGGAAAATCAACTATTATTTCTAAAATTTCTGCGGCTAAACCAAAGATTGCAGCTTATCATTTCACGACCTTACATCCTTCTTTAGGGGTTGTTAGGACGAAAGATCATCGTTCTTTTGTAGTAGCGGATTTACCAGGACTCATTGAGGGTGCCTCTTTAGGGGAAGGTTTAGGAGATAAATTCTTAAAACATATTGAACGGACAAGAGTAATTGCTCACGTCATCGATATGAGTGGGATGGAAGGACGAAATCCTTATGATGACTATGTAATCATTAATAAAGAACTAGAAAATTTCAATCCAAAATTAATGGAAAAACCACAAGTTGTTCTCGCTAATAAGATGGATTTAGAATCCTCTCAAGAGAATTTAAAGGCTTTTAAAGAGAAAGTTTCTGTTCCTGTTTATGAGATTAGCGCACTAGAAAATAAAGGTTTAGAAGATGTTTTAGTTGTGTTAGCGGATACTTTAGATACGATTGAGAAAGTTCCTCTTTATGATGAAGATAAGTTTGAAAGTCACGTTCTCTATAAATTTCAAGAAGAACAACCATTTAAAGTCTATAAGGAATCAGATGGTGTTTATGTTGTCAAGGGAGACGAAATTGAACGAATTTATAAGATGACTTGGTTTGTGACAGATGAGGCTTTTTTACGGTTTTCTAATAAACTTCGTAAACTGGGAATTGATGATAAATTAAAAGAGATGGGTATTCAAAATGGAGACACTGTCAAAATACTAGACTATGAATTTGAATATCGAGAGTAATCTCTTTTTTTCTGTGTAAATTTGTCACATTTCGTTCTGATTCCCTTGAAAAAGGGTGGGAATGTGTTATAATGGTACTAGGTGAGAATATGAAAGAACAAGGTTTTACATTGGTAGAATTATTGGCGGTTATCGTTATTTTGTCATTGATTGCTCTTATTTCTGTTCCTGCTATTACAGGAATTATTAAGAGTAGTAAGGAGACCCTTTCCGATGCACAGAGAAAGAATATTGAATTGAGCGCTAAAAACTGGGCTAGTGATATCAAAAATGTGAAGAAATTACCACAGGAAGATGGAGACAATATCTGTATCGAGTTAACGACTCTTCAAAATGAGGGATATGCGGATTTAGAGATTAAAAATCCTAAAAATGGAAAAGATTTGATTGCTTCCGTTCAAATTACTCGTAACGGTAAAAACCTAGAGTATGAAGTCTTCTCTAATTCAGGCTGTCTATCATGATTTATACTTCTATAGAAAATGCCAAAATGAAAGACCTTAAAAAACTTCATATGAAAAAATACCGAGATAGGGAAGGTCTTTTTTTAGTCGAGGGAGAACATTTAGTAGAAGAGGCCTATCATGCAGGAATTTTAAAGACGATAATTATCGAGGAGAATCATGACTATGATTATGCAGTAGAGAAAATGTATGTATCTCAAGCGGTATTGAAATTTTTATCTGAATTAGAAACTCCTCAACCTGTCATGGGCGTCTGTGAGAAACCAGTCTTTCAAACGTTACAAGGAAATATTTTAGTTTTAGAGGATATTCAAGATCCTGGAAATTTAGGAACGATGATTCGTAGTGCGGTTGCTTTTCACATGGGAGGGATTGTCGTTAGTTTGAATACGGTAGATCCCTATAACGAAAAAGTATTGCGCGCTAGTCAAGGACTATTGTTCCATATTCCTTTGATAGTAGGAGATTTAAAAGAGATTTTACCAACTTTAAAAGCACAACAGTATCATATTTTAGGAACGAAAGTTACTCATGGAAAAAATATAAAAAGTATTGAAAAAAATGGATTATTTGCTATAATAATGGGAAACGAAGGCAAAGGCATGAGTGAACAAATAGGGGAGTTTTGTGACGATTTTGTCTATATAGACATGTCCGATGAATGTGAGAGTCTAAATGTTGGAGTGGCAGCTAGTATTCTCATGTATGAGTTAGATAAGTAGGTGTAGTATGGATTATATTTTCGTTGGGGACATTGTAAATACTCATGGCTTAAAGGGAGAAGTACGGATTGTTAGTGATTTTAAATTTAAAGATGCGGCTTTTACTCCTAATCGCAAATGTTATATAGGAAAAGACCATAAAGAAGAAATTATAGATACTTATCGCACTCATAAAAATTATGATATGGTCACTTTTAAAGATAAAAAGTACATTGATGATGTCATTATCTATAAAAATGAACCGATGTATGTCAATCGTGCAGATATCGTTTATGATGGCTATTTAGATGAGGATTTAATTGGTTTAGAAGTGTATTGCGAAGAGAAACATATTGGACATGTAGACAGTATCTTAAAGACCAATGCTCATGATATTTTAGTTGTGAAAAACGGCAGTAAACATATGATACCGAATGTGGAAGAGTTTATCCAAAGGGTTGATTTAGAAAATAAGCGTTTAGAGATTCGATATATGAAGGGATTACTCAATGAAGATTGATATTTTAACGTTATTTCCAGAAATGTTTAAAGGCTTTTTAGAGGAATCCATTATCAAAAGAGCAAGGGAACGAAAATGCGTTGATATTGCCATCCATAATATTCGAGATTATACGAAAGATCCCCATAAAAAGGTGGATGATTATGGTTTTGGTGGGGGAGCTGGCATGGTTCTTATGCCAGAGCCAGTCTATGAAGCGATTGCTGCCTTTCGTACGGAGAATTCAAAAGTTCTCTTAATGACTCCTCAAGGAGTTCCTTACCAACAAGAACATGCTTATCAATTATCTCATTGTTCCCATTTAATTATTGTCTGTGGACATTATGAGGGGTTTGATGAGAGAATTCGTTCGTTTGTCGATGAAGAAATTAGTATTGGGGATTACGTGTTAACAGGGGGAGAGATTCCTAGCATGGTAATTGTCGACAGTATTACTCGATTAATTCCAGGCGTGATTGAGGAGGAGTCTCATATTCAAGATTCTTTCCATAATCATCTATTGGATTATCCTGTTTATACGAAACCAGTAGAATTTAGGGGAATGAAGGTTCCAGATGTTTTGTTATCTGGGCATCATGAAAATATTCGAAAATGGCGTTTAGAACAACAACGAAAGAAAACAGCAGAACGACGTCCAGACTTATTAGAAGAGAGATGATTTTATGATGAGTGGGCAATGTTATTTAGTAGAAAAAGAAGCAAGAACAGGAGATGTTGTCCATTTTGATTGGAATCGTTTACAAGAAGGTTTTCAGATTACACCGAAGAATCAATTGCGTTATGATGGCATTTTGGTCAATCAATTGATTATTGTCAAACATACTTTTATTGAGAAATTGCTGAAGAAGAAGATTCAGAAAAAATTAGAGATCTATCTAAATTACATTGTCGATGTCATCGATGAGGAAGATGATTCGACCTCTTCTGGTGCTTTAGCGGAAATTTTAGATGAACTTAGTCGTTATAAAGATATTTTACGTTATCGATATGCGAAATACTTAGGAGAGAAGTATGTCGACTTACTGATGAAAAAAATTGACTTACTAGAGTACGAACTAAAATTAAAAGTGATGCAAGTAAGACAATTGGAATATATGTATGAAGACGAAATGAAAAATACGAGAAATCGATAAAGAACGAACTTTCTTTTTCGATTTTTTTATGGGGTGAAGTAAAGTAAATGTTGGAAAAATTTAAGAGAAAATACAAGTTATAT
>CANRDB010000029.1 GCA_947629315.1 uncultured Bacilli bacterium | reverse complement strand
AGAATGTAAAAAAATACAAATTAATTATATAACTTGTATTTTCTCTTAAATTTTTCCAACATTTACTTTACTTCACCCCATTTTGTGTGATATATAATACATAAAAGTATTATTTTTGCAAATTCATTTTTCATTTTCTTGACACTGTTCTAACAAAAAAGGCTTATGCCTTTTTGACTTTTTGATAACTCTTTTCTTTCGTTGGTGACTCTAAAAATGTAATCGTTTGATTGGTAAAATTAACTTTCATTTTTGTTCCTAAAGGAAATACTCCGATGGGATCTGCATGACCAATATTTAAATTATATAAAACTGGCAATTTCTCACGGTGGTACTCCTTTAATACTTGTCGGTATATCTCTTTATATTCTTCATAAAAGGTTTCATCTTGTGGTTTTCCAACAACAATACCGATAATTTCTTCTAAAACACCTTGTGCCCCTAAATTGCGTAAATACCATAATAAATATTCGGGAGTTGGTTTTACCTCACTCGTTTCCACTAATAAGATTTTACCATTCCATTCTTCTTTTGCTGGCCAAATCGAAGTACCTACCATCATAGGAAAGACATCAATACATCCTCCTAACAATTCTCCACAAGCAACTCCTTCGCCTTGAATCGTCTCATAGCCATGACATTCTCTCCTACGAAACTTTTTTCGATTGATATTTTCTTCATTCCAATAGAAAAAATGATTTGCCCAGTAACTCGCATGTTCAATGGAATGATTTTGAACATCTTCAAATAGTGTCTTTCTAACAGCATCTTCCGTATATTCAAACATTTCTCCATATTCTCCAAATTCACTCATGACACATGGTCCATAGAAGGATACTAGTCCTGCCTTATGCATCATAAAATGATTGATGGTCGTATCCGAATACCCCATAAATATTTTAGGATGATTGTGAATAATATCAAAATCAATATAAGGAAGTAAACGAATCGTATCATCTCCACCAATCGCACAGATAATAGCTTTCACACTATCATCCAAAAAAGCATCCATTAAATCTTTCGCTCTCGCTTCTGGATGTTCATAGATGAACTGACTTCCCATTAAAGCATGTGGCATCGTTACAACCTCTAATCCAAACAAGTTTTCTAATCGTTCTTTCGCTATATAATATCGATGGATAAACCGGGCATCTCCCATGATTCCAGACGATAAACTTACTAGCGCTACTTTATCTCCTTTTTGCAATCTCTCTGGCTTAATCATAAATAATTCCTTTCTTGTGTCTTTATATCATAACATAAAAAAAGGATATTAACTATCCTCTTTTATTCGTTTGTGTAAAATATCCTTGTATCCGTTTACTCCTGGTTGATCATAATAACGAATGCCTAACAAGTAACTTCCTAACATCGTAGACATTTCAAAGAAGAAGATTAAATATCCTAAATTTTCTAATGAAATCTTATCCATGCTAATAATGGAACTAGGAAGATGTCCGTTATAATGAGACTCCGCAACGCTTTCCATGGCTATTTCATTCACTTTATCTAATGTCTTCGCATATGGCTCTAAAAATACCTCTTGATTGGAATGAGCAAATAAGCAAGTGGAAAAAAGGATATCTTTTCCCTCTTGATAATACTGTCCAAGAGAATGTAAATCTCGTGTATTAATCGTAGATACTGGGAAGATTCCTTTTCCCTCTTTTCCTTGTGATTCCCCCACTAACTGTTTTAACCATTCTAGGAAAGACGCTAATTTTGGTTCATAGGTATCGAACGATTCTATTACCTTTCCCTCTTGATATAAAGTATGTCTAAGCATCGTATAGTAAAAACAGTTATCTAGATTTGCTTTCGCTAAACGAGCACCTGTAAACAATGCACGAATATCCAATCCAGCAACAGCAATCGGAAATAAACCAACGGGTGTTAAGACAGAGAAACGTCCTCCGATATCATCCGGTACTACAAACTTATGAAATCCCTTTTGATTCGCAAGGGTAAGTAAGGTTCCAGTATGAGCATCTGTCGTCGCAAAAATTCTCTCACTAGATTGATTACCATATTTCTGTTCCATAAAGGATAAAATTTTATCAAAGGCAATAGCAGGTTCTAAAGTTGTTCCACTTTTAGAAATTACGTTAACAATCACTTCTTTATCTTCTAAGTACGCTAATAACTCTGTAAGATAATCACTAGACAATTGATATCCCGCAAAGATAATTTCTGGTTTAGTTTTCGTAAAGTAAGGAGACATCGCATCAATAACCGCTTTTGCTCCCATATAGGAACCACCAATTCCAATGACAAGGAAGACATCGCAATTTGCTCTTACGTGTTCAGCAATCTCCCTGATTTCTTCTACTTGTGAATCATCTAAAGAATACCAGCCAGCCATGTTGTTATCTTTCAAAAATATTTCCTTTATATTAGATAAATCATATTCTTTTAATTCTTGATATTGATAAGTCTTAAAATCAAAAGTAATCATTTTACACTCCTTTTTGCCACATTGACATTAATATTGTGCGTCTTCTTGTCATTTACTAATTCTATTTCTTTTACTACTTTTCCATCTAAACGAAGCTCATATTTGGCTTTTTGATTATTGATATTGATGATGTAAGTTGTATCAAGATATTGATAAGTTAATTTACAATTCTCCCATTTGGATGGAATACATGGTAATAGATACAATTTATTTCCTACCTTGTGGAATCCTAAAATATCGGTAATCGCTACTCGATAGAACCATCCACTAGAACCCGTATACCAAGTCCAACCACCATGACCTAAGAAATGCTCATTACTGTAGATATCCGCAGCAATGACATAAGGTTCTACTTGATACTCTAATACGCTCTTTTTCGTTATGGTATGGTTTACTGGATTCACTAGTTGATAATAGTGATAAGCTTCATCGTAACGGCCAATTTTTAGTAATGCCATAATCCACCATGCAACAGCATGCGTATACTGACCACCATTCTCACGAATACCAACTGCATAATCGCGAATATAACCAGGATTATTTTTAGATTTTGAGAAAGCTGGTGTCAACAATTTGATGAAACCATGCTCTTCCACTACTAAGTTCTTTTCAACAGATTCCACAATAGATTTCATTTGTTTTTCTAATGCTACATCAGAAAGAATAGCCCAACTTTGAGAAATTAAGTCTACTTTGCACTCTTCATTATCCTTACTTCCCAACTTGTCTCCATTATCAAAGAATGCTCGTAAATAGTATTCCCCATCCCATGCTTCTTTGATAATGCTATCTTTTAGATTTTGATTAAATTGTTCATATTCTTGAACATCTTCTTGATAGTGTTGCGCTATTTCGATAAAACGATTCACTACCTCATGAGCAAAGAACGCAAGCCATACACTGGTACCTTTTCCTTTAATACCAACACGATTCATACCATCGTTCCAGTCTCCTCCACCCATCAAAGGTAGACCATTTTCTCCCATTTCTTGAGAAAGTTTTTTCATAACTGTTTTTAAGTGTTCATATAAAGTAGGTTCTTCCTCACTATAGCGGAAAGTCATTCCTCGCTCCTCTTCATCTGCTGATAATTTGTCTCCTACGATATATGGAATTTTCTCTTCTAAGATATCATAATCGTCTGTAATTCTTAAGTATTCTGCTGTTGCATAAATTAACCATAAATAGTCATCTTTATAACGAGAACGTAGTCCAAAAGAGTTCTCATCATGCCACCAGTGTAATACATCTCCTTCTGGGAATTGATGTTTCGCACATACTAAAATCTGTTTTCGAGTAATAGAAGAATCTGTGACACAAACATTCATAGAATCTTGTAATTGATCTCTAAATCCAAAAGCTCCTCCTACTTGATAGAATCCAGATTTAGCCATTAACCGACAAGCAAGAGTCTGATATAAGTACCAATGATTAACCATAAAATCAAAACTATCATCTGGCGTCTTGACTTGTAGAACCTCTAATTTTTGATTCCACCAATCTTTGGTTGCTTGATATTGTTTTTCAATATAAGAAATATCTTGATATTTTTCTACAATTGAACGAATATCATCCAAATTCTTTTCACATCCAAGAAGGAAAGCGAAAGTGATGGTATCTTTTTTACCAATCTTTTTCTGAATATGAATACTTTTCGTGATAACAGCATTTGTTTCTACTTCTTCTATGTTTTCTGTACTACTCATGTAGACAATATTCTCTTTAAAATTCATAGCATAACGATTTTGAATGGTTAAGAACCGATTTAATTCATAATAGTTACATACCAAATGGCGAACAGTCTTCTCTTCTGAAACTCCCAATACAGGATTAATCCAGTAACAAATATCCAAATCTAAATCTTTCAAAGACGTGTTTTTAATGGTGAATAATCCAACTTTTAGATTATCCTCTGGAGGAACAAAGTACGTGACATTCATTTTCATGTCTTGGTTTTTAAATTTAAATGTACTATATCCCATACCATGAATGGCATCATACCAAAATACTTGTTGGTTGTTAATGCGAATTCCCTCTGATTTATCATCAATTAAGGTATCATTTGTCCAAGAAGTAATTTTATATTCTCGACTGTTATCCGCATACGTAAATCCATTATCATTATTGGTTAGAATAGTTCCAAAGTGACCATTTGTTAACACGTTAGACCATGGCATTGGTGTATAAGGATTGGTAATGTGATACTCTTTTCCATCCTTCGTGAATCCACCATATTCATTATAAAAGACTAATTCTTCCTCTTCGTTGGTGTTCTCACTCATAAGATTCTCTCGTTCTTGATAATCATTAATTTGATTTTCTCGTTGTAGCATATCAATTTGCTCTCGTAGAGAATTATTATAAATGGTATTAAAAGATAATCTCGCAATACTTCTAAATAAGTTAATTTCCTCTTCTGTCATTTTTTCTCGCTCAATCAATACAATTCGTCCAGGAGTATTGGAGAAATTATTGACAGCATACATCCGGTAAATCTCTTCATTGACAAGTTTCGCTATCATCTTCGCATTTCGCTCATCGATACTATTAATAATTACTAAATCAACAAAGATACACTTACTCTTATAGTACTCAAAAGCCTTTAATAACTCTTGCGATAACGAAATGGAAGTAACATCATTCATTTCTAGTAATACGATTGGTCTATCGCCACTAATACCAAAACTCCACAATGTATCTTGTCCTAAAGAATTGGCAGATAATAATTTTTTACGTTGTTCATTGAGATTAATGCGACTCGTCTGATATAAATAATTAAGCATGGTATTGTATAAGTGTACATCCGCACCAGTTACGCCTAATTTCTTAGTAGCCGCATTCACCATAATCGTCGCTAACTCGAAAGCCTCATCAAAAGTCTCTTCAGAATGATAAGAATTCACAATAGAAAGTACTTGTTCTTCCGATTTACCAAATCCTGTAATCATGTAGACCGTTACTTCTTTTAATGGATCAATTTCAATACGATTTCGAATACTGCAAATAGGATCTAAGTTCTCTCCCACATAATTCGTCAATTTTTTATGAAGACCGATAGGATCTTTATATCCCATTTCTTTACTAACAAAATTGCTTCTCTCTGTCTCATAACTATAATGATCTAATGGACTAGCAATCCATAGTTTATGAATCATATAATATTTATCTCTCATACCACGATTTCTTCGATTAAAGATTAAAGATTCCGTCTCATCATGATATTTTGACTTGATAAACATATTATTGAATACACGGTGGCTGATATCTGCTTCTCTTTCACAGAGAATTGGTTCAGTATAAGTTGTCAATTCCAATTTCTTGGTCTTGGATGAGACATTCTTAAATGTAATTTTGCGGATTTCAGCATTATGTCTTTTCGTTACGATAATTTCAGAATTCGTAACAATATCATCGTCTACGCGCATATAACGAATTCTATCTAGTGCGAACACCACATTGTACCGGTCTGGTTTGACATTGGTTGGCACATACGTATTACTCCAAACCTTATTATTCTCTAAATCCCGGATGTATAGAAAATTTCCATACTCTTGTTCTGTAATCTTACGGAAACGATTTAATTGAATTGTCTTATATTTACTAAATCCAGCTCCTCTATCATTTAACATGATACAATACCGAGAGTTAGATAATACAGACACTTCTGGTCTCTGAGATAAATACGTATATTCTCGAATGTCGTTTTCAAAAATTTCTTTCGCATAATCGTACTTTTTATATTTCACAATCTTCAAATCAATCATTGGTTCAATTTGAACTTTTTCTTTGTTTAAAACATCAAACGATTGAACGCGAATATCATCATAGAAATAATTTTGAAGGGCATTATCCGTTAAGAAATTGGTAAGAGAACACAAAATCATTCCTTGGTGATGAGCGAAATAAGAGAAAATAGGAGTTTTATCTTCATAATCATAAGATTCAAAGAATCCATAATTCCCGTACATTTTGAGTTTTTTAAATTTCTGCATATTCTGATAGACATCCCTTGGAAAGACAGGGAGCGCTAACAAAGAACCATAAGGGGAAAGCACAATTCTCTCTTCTGAATTATCTCTAAATTTCAAATAAGGAGTTCCAAAGGCTTTATATTTGTAGTTTTGAGAATCATCTAACAGGTTGTAAGCAGCCTCACTAATTCCCCATGGCATATTTGGATCAACACTTTTCATATACTCTTTTTGACAGTAATGAGAAAAGTAGTAACTTTCATCCATCAATGTATTCGGATATGCTTTCATCCAAATAAGTGGCATAAAATACTCAAAAGAAGTTCCTGACCAAGATAGTAATCCTTTTCTTCCCTGATAAGTAGTTAATGTCTTATCTAACAAGAACCAGTGATTCTTTTTGACATCACCTTTCGCAATCGCAACGAAACTAGTCAAACGGGATTCACTTGCAAATTTATTGTAGTGAAAAGGAATTAATTGTTCACTATAGGCATCATATCCACAACTAAATACCATTTCACTTTTATTGAATAAATATTTAAAATTTGTTTGTTTAATCAAATTTTCAATTCGATTCTTTAAATTGTTACTGCCATGCTTTTTGATGAAGGACTTCGTCACAATCAAAGAAGCTACAAAGTTTCCACTATCAACCGTTGAAATGGTTGGAGGATACATTCTCTCTAAAGTCTTTACATGATACCAATTGTAGAGATGCCCATGCCACTTTTCGAGACGTTCTACAGTCTCAATAATTTTTTCGATACGATAAGCAGCCTCATCGTAAGAAATATACTTTAATTCTGCTGCACTAATCACAGCCATCAAAGAAAATCCAATATTCGTTGGAGAAGTTTTTACATCTTCCTTAATTTCTCGGTTAAGTTGATAATTATCGATGATTAAATAGTTATTTTCTTCTGTTAAGAACTCATCATAGAAATTCCAAGTATCTCTTGCTACTTGTTCTAATTCTGATATTTCTTTCTTAGATAATTTATGACTATTTCGGTCAATTTTCATACTGATTAGATAGAAGATGGCACTTCCGACAAAGAAAATTAAACTAGTAGCAAGCGCTAAAGAAAGGTATTCTTTTCTAAAGAAGTAAACCAACAGAATAAGAACAAAAGATGCTAAATAGTTTACCTTAAATTGAACAAGATACGTAAAGAAAGTATTTTTCGTATTTTTATTAGCTTCATCAGAAGTAATCCAAGCTAATAAATGTTTATGACTCACATGTAAACGATACCATGCTCTAATAAAGGCATCTAAATATAATTTAGCATTATAAGGTAAAGCACTAAATGTGGAAAATGTTCTCATAAAGACAGCCTTAAAGCCGTAAGCAATATTTTGATAATGCTTAATTTTAAGAGTTCTTTCCTTTTGAATTTTTAGTTTATCCTTAATATAGAATAAGATTGGTAAAATTAATACAGCGGTAACAAAAAGCATCCACCATGCAGGATTATTCTTACCAAAAAGGAAAGCAACAAAGAGGATAACTAACAAAGAAGCATCCAATAACCCTCTTCTTAAATTATCAAAGATTTTCCAACGTTCAATCGTATTTAAAGGAGAAAACTTAGGTTTCAACCAACTAGCAATCTGCATATCTCCTCTGGCCCAACGATGACGTCTTGTCGCATCTGCTAAAAACGTAGATGGAAAGTCATCAATCACTTCGACATCTGATAAAAATCCACAACGAATGTAATTTCCCTCTAATAAATCGTGACTCAAAATGCGATTATTCGGAAATAAACCGGTTAAAACAGCATCAAATACTTCAATATCATAAATTCCTTTTCCCCAGAAACTACCTTCTTTAAAGACATCCTGATAAAAATTAGGAACTACTTTATTATAGATATCATATCCACCAATTCCTGCATAAATTTGCGTATATAAAGATTGATTCGTAGATTCAACATCGACACTCACGCGAGGTTGTAAAATTCCATATCCACGAACAATTTTAGTATGTTCTTTGTTAAAGATTGGTTTATTTAGTGGGTGAGCCATGGCTCCTACTAAAGAGAATGCCGCTCCTAATATTAACTGTGTATCTTGGTCCAAAGTAATATTATATTTAATTTTTTTATTAAAGTTATGGAATGTATGTCCCATATAATACTGTCTTTGTTCGGCTTCTGGTAATTTTCCTAATAAGAGACGATTAAACTGTTCTAGGGCTCCACGCTTTCTTTCGTGTCCAAGCCATTCCCCCTCCGATTCATTATAAACTCTCTTTCGATAAGCGAAATAGAAAATTTCTTTGCCATACTTTTTATTGAGTTTCTCTGTTCTTCGGAACCCTGCTTCTAGAATTTCATCATCAAATGGTTCTATTTGATGATCACTAGATGAACAATCTCCTAAAAGGGTAAAATAGAGATTATCAGACTTGTTTGCTAGATAATAGGACTCTAACGTATCAAACATTTTCTCTACTTTTTCAACATTTTTGACAATTGTAACAATCGTCGTCATCGTCGCTGAACTCTTTGGAATTCCATCGCTAAAATCTAGTTTAGGAATAGGAACTGGTCGGTAGAATTTAAGATAGCAACGATTCGTTATTTCAATAACCACTTCACTTACCGGAATTAAGAGGAGAAGTGTTCCTAGCCAGCGGAACCCAATGAAGAATCTAGATAGAAAAATCGATAGTACAAGAGTTAATGTCATGACGAACAGAACATAGACAACTGCCCGTAATTGTAATCTTTCTTTTTTCTGTAAATAAAAGCCGATATGCTTATTTTCTTTAGTCGCAATCGCAATCAATTCTTTAGCATAATCATACTCCGATATTTTTCGTTTTTTCGCAATCTCTAAGATTCTATCACGGTAATAAGCTTTTGTTTCTTTTGTCATTTGACCATAATAAGAATCCATTAAAAGGACATACTCTGTCTTACTTACTTTCCGATAGAGAACATCAATTTCAATTTTATTAATTTTAACGATACTATTAAAGATATTGGATACCAACATATTTTCTCTAGCGGCTTCTTGATAAACACCCTCAATTAAATCATTCAAATTAATATGTTTATTATCCAAAATTTCATTTAATTGCTTAAAAACTTCATTCGATAATTGTCCTAATTCCTTTAATCCCGCATTCAATCGTTCTAAATAAACCGGTTTTAAAATAATATCTTCGTGAAGACTAATGTAATCCTGCAAATTTACTTCATGATATCTATGAATATCCGTTTCAATCGCTTCAATCAGATTTTTCACATCAAACTCCTGTTTTAATTTTTCTTCTTCACGCTTACAAAGTTTTACTAATTCATCTAATAGTACTAAATAAGTCACAATTCCAATCGAATTAATCTCTAAATAAGTAAAGTGATAATTAAAATTATCTTGATAGAGATTGAGCTCTTTTATTAAACTATCCACATCGATTTTAAATTTATTACGAGATAATATTTTGTACATTACCTCATATAAATTTGCATTTTCTTTAAAAGAATGCCGATAGGCTTTTCGATTTTTCAAGAATTTACGGGCAAACTTTTCCTGTTCAACAATTAAGTAATAGTTATCTACTATCCATTCGTTTACCGTACCAATATAATGATGTTCACTCGTAAGGTTCTTTAAATAATTGTAATAATCATCAATGATACGTCGATTTTTCTCAAAATTCTTTCTATATTTTTGCAAGGGAAATCACTCCTATCCTTAACAACATTGTGTCCTATAACCATTATAACAAAAAACAGAATAAAAAAGAAGAGATTCCTCTTCTACTTGTTTGTATTTTGATAATAATTTCTCTCCGCCAAGTGAGTTCCTAGAACATCCAATTCCTCAATATCCTCTTGTTCTAATAGAATATCGATTTGATAGAGAAGTTCTATTAACGAATGACACCTTTGATATCCAATCCCATATTTCTCTAATATCTCTACTTCTTCATCGGAAAGCCATAATCCATTTTTTCTAGGTTTTAAAAATCGTTTTTCAAAATCCTCTTCCATTTTTCTCCCCTAATATGACGTTGCTTTCTTCTTTTTTTTATACTCTAAGTAATCTTCTAAGGCATACTGCATACTTTCAATTTTGGCATCAGAATCTTTAGAATTCTCTAGTAAATGGTCAGAATCAAAGCACATCTGTACCTTTCCAACCGCACTACAAACACTGGCTTCCTCCTCTGATAAAAAGTCTGTCGCACCCGTTTTGGTATGAATAATTAGCCATTTTCCTTCTACCTTACGAATAATATACTCATAAGGAGGGAAAGTACTTCCCGTTCTTTCGACATAATCTGTTTTTAATTTTAATAGAATTCTTTTAATTAAATCATCAGTTCGATAAGAATATTCTGTATTATTAAAAACGGTTCCTGTATAAATGGTTGTTTCTTCATTCATATTTGGATTCATCTTTTCATCAATGATGGTGAATAGTGAAAGGCGATACCCGTAATGGATGGATTTGGCAGTTTCATAATGGCTCAATAACGTTTCTAATTGATCCATAGGATATAATTTTTTGGTATTAACGAATCGAACTAATTCCATAAAAGATTCTTCATCGACATCTAACCGACAAATCATGGTCTTTCGGTAAGAATAAACCTTTTTTCCATCGATAGTTTGAACATGCAATTGATTCCACAAATTTTCATCTTCTGGATCACTTTCTGTTACTTCCGCTAAATCTTGAATCGTCTTTTCATAGACCAACAATTCCCCATCTAATGTAATAGGAATATCAAAAGATTGTTCAATAAATGTTTTTATTTCCTCTTTCAATAGTAAAATTCTAGCGCTTATCTGTTTTTCAATGGCTGATGTATCTTCGTTCATCGCTTGTAATTCCTGATAATCTTTCAATAACGTTTGTAGCTCTTCCGTTAAAGTACTATCCTGCTCCTGTACCATTGCATGGGCAGGAAAAACGGGAAGGCCTACTCCAACTAACCCAAGAGAAAGTGCGAAATTTCCAGCGAGAACCATATTTTTAGAAATCTTTCCAATTTTTTTTATCATCGTCTACCATCCTATTTTCATTATATCATAAAAGTGCAAAAAAAGAAGATGTTTCTCTTCTTACTTTGTTAATTCCTGAATGGCAGACATTAATCCTAATTTTCCATAAGAATAGGTAAGACCTCCTTGTTGATAGGCAATATAGGGTTCACGAATCGGTCCATCACAAGATAACTCTATAGAAGAACCTTGCGTAAAAGAACCTGCCGCCATAATTACTTTATCCTCATACCCTGGCATATCCCATGGTTCTGGTACCGCAAATGCATCGATAGGAGATCCTTTTTGAATTCCTTGACAATAACGAACTAATTTTTCTGAATTATGAAAGCAAATATTTTGAACGATATCTGCCCTCCTATCATTCCACTTTGGCTCTACTTCATATCCCAATTGTTCTAAAGCATAACTCGTTAGAATAGCAATTTTTAAACTACTCGCAACGACACTAGGCGCAAAAAAGAGACCCTGTAGAATCGATTTATTCATCCCTAAACTTGGTCCTACTTCTCTTCCTTCTCCGGGAAGTGTCAATCGTTCTGCTGCTAATTCCACTAACTCTTTCTTACCAGCAATATAGGCCCCATTAGGAGCAATTCCTCCACCTAAATTTTTAATTAAAGAGCCTACCATAATATCCGCACCCACCATGGTTGGCTCTTTTTCACCGACCATCTCGCAGTAGCAGTTATCTACCATAATAATTACCTTTTTGTCAATTTTTCTAATAGTCTTTATTATTTTTTCTAATTTATCAATCGTAATACTTTGACGAGTGGAATAGCCCTTAGAACGTTGAATCTCAATCAACTTGACAGTATGTGTCTGTAAATAAGAGACAATCTTTTTTTCATCAAAATCATTTCCTTTTAAATCAATTTGATCATACTGTACACCAAAAGATTTTAAAGAACTAGGATTTTCCTTAATTCCAATTACCTCATGTAACGTATCGTATGGAGTTCCCGTAATACTGAGAAGTAAATCTCCTGGACGCAAATACGCAAATAAAGCAACTGTCAAAGCATGACTACCAGAAATAAACTGACTACGAACTAAAGCATCCTCTGACCCTAATACTTCTGCGAATACTTTTTCTATCGTATCTCTTCCTAAATCATCATAACCATATCCTGTAGTAGAATCAAAATGACTAGCCGATAAATGATATTTTTGAAAGGCTTCTAATACCTTTTTCGTGTGAGCAAACTCCCACTGTTCTACCTTTTGAAATTCTGGTTTTACTTTTTTTTCACATTTCTCTAAAAATGTTTGGATTTCTTCGTAACTCATTTTATTCCTCCATCTACCCGAATAACTTCTCCGTTAATGTAACTAGCATCATCACTTGCTAAAAAAGTAACGACTTTTGCAATTTCTTCTGGGTGCGCAAACCGTTCCAATAATATTTTTTCTCGTTCTTGTTCTAAAAATTCAGGCAAAGCTTCTAATACAGACTCTGTTCTTGTCCAACCAGGCGCTACCGCTACTACTCGAATATAAGGAGCACAGGCTAAGGCCAAATCGTGAGTAAGAGAAATAACTCCTGCTTTAGAAGCATCATAATCTAAACTTATCGGAGAGTAACAATCAATGCCATTATTTGAACTAATGTTGATAATCACTCCTTTTTGCTGTTTAAGCATCGAAAAAGAGACATATTTGCTAACGAGAAAAGGTCCAATCAAATTGACAGATAATATTTTTTGAAAATTCTTCACGGTGTGGTTCTCAAATTCATCATCTAGTGAAATAGCTGCATTATTGACTAACACATCAATTCTTCCATAACGGTTCAAGATACAATCTACCATTCTTTGAACATCACTTTCTTTAGAAACGTCGGCTTGAATCGCCAAAGCTTCCCTACCTTGTTCTTCTAGCTCTCTTTGTAATGATTCTGCTTGTGCTTGACTATGACAGTAGTTAAGAACTACAATATCTTGCTTTTTAGCAAAATCTCTAGCAATAGCCGCACCAATTCCTCTACTTGCTCCGGTAATAAGAACTACCCTATTCATAGAACACCTCTTCTTTATTATATCAAAAAAAATAGTTTTTATCTTTCTATCTTTCGCAGTATAAAAAGAAAGATGATACCCTCTCATCTATTTTTTTGACTAGTAATAATAGGATAAGGAAAACCAAAATTATTATCTAATTTCATTCGTACGGTAAAACCATCTCTTTCTTGTTCTTGCGCTAGAGAATAAAAATATTCTACCCATTGATCAAAAGTTAGCCAGCTTCCACATCGCTGATATAAATAAAAATCCGAATGCGTACATCCACACATTCCAACCACAAATTCTTTTTTTGCTTGTATCGCTTTATTTACAATTAGGGTGGATGCCTCACATGGCATAATTCCTACTAACAAATCATAAGCATCTACGTCTAAATCACTCGTAAATCTCTTTTTATGTAGCCGTACATTTCCTAATTTCGATACCACTAAAGATGGGTCATAGGTTGTAATCGTGCCACAAGCATGATTTTTTCTTTGAAAATCATCTACATATTTAGAAAAGATAGGATAATATCCTCCACCTATTTCTAAAATATGAGAATCCCAGCCATATTTTTTTCCAATCATTTTCGCAAAACCTAAATAATAATTTTCGGATTGTTCCAACATCTCAAATTTCGCATATATCTGCATTAAAATATCCGAATTTGCTTCTTGACAATCACTGAGAAAATATTTTTTTAAATATTCTAGTTCCTCTTCATCATATTGTTTTTGATATTGTTGGATATAATCTTTCAATAATTCATAGTACCTTCTTTTAGAACCAACACTTTTCATTTTCATACAAATAACCTCACTCGGGCGTTATTCTAACATAGGGCATACAAAATGTCAAAAAAAAGAAGAAAACTTTCCTCTTCTTTAAATTATTTATTTTAAGTAATATACTTTATTATTTCCTTTTCTATCAAAATTCTGTGGCGAATCTTGTAAATAATGAAATAACTCAGCATTTTGCTCTCTTGTTAAATTTCTCGTAGTTATCCATGAACGCAATTCCTGTGCATCTTGGGCAGATAACATACGTTGTTTGGATACTTGACTAATTTGCTTACGAATCGCAGCTAACTGTTCTTTCGTTAGATTATTAAGATAAATTGAATTATAATCCGTTAATAGTAATTTCAAATAATCATTCACATTACGAAAACGCATCTTAGGGGATTCCATCTTTTGATTCGTCCACATTCTTTTCTTTTCTAATAGATAAGAATCATAAAGACTTTTATTACCCATCATATCTTCGTCATCGATAGGAACAATACCCATATATCTTTCTAGACTCTTTGTACCAGACAAACGTCCTTGGGTAACTCTAATGGCATCATCAATATCTTCATAAGTGTGATAGGCATCTAATAAGTCTAAAACAGGAAGTTTTAACCAAGATGCAATATCAAGGATAGTTCCCACACACTTTTTAAAAGTAGTAGGACTATAATATTCCAATTCTCCTATTTCTTCAATTTCATCCATTACCATACCTCTGCGAATAATCAAAGCTCCATATAATGGTTCATAGGACATATTCTTGAATGAATAACCACATTGTTCTAATAATTGAAGGACATTAGCTACTGGTATAAACAAATACTCAGCAAACTCCCCTATCGTAAAATATGGTTTTCCGTTTGGAATAACAATTGATCCACGATCAGCAACATTAGGAAATTTTATATCCTTCAAACTGGAAACCATTGGTTCCCTTTCATATGTTAAAGAATCTACATCTTTAAAATTTTCTTTTTTCATATAAGATTCCCCCTCTTTATCGATGGCATATGTTATCACAAATTAAAAGAATTGTCAAACTGACCAATTCTCTTGATGTAGTAAACTAGATGTGGGAAAATATAAAATTATACAAAAAAAAGAGAAAACACCCAAAAATTTAAAACTGTT
>CANRDB010000028.1 GCA_947629315.1 uncultured Bacilli bacterium | reverse complement strand
ATTAGTATTTGCTAAAACAAAAAGGAATGTTAACATTTTATCTATGTTAACACTCCTTTATTTATAAGTGTTTTAGCCATTATTTTTCAATTTATGCAAACAAATTACAAATTTGCAAATATTTTATTTTTTAAAAAATTGCTTGCAATCCCTTATTTTACAATCATTTTCCACAACAATTCTTATATTTCTTACCACTTCCACATGGACATGGATCATTTCTTCCTACTTTAGAAACTCTTTTTGGTTGTGCTTTTTTTACTTTAGTAGAGTCATTATTAGCAACACCCTCTGCTACTTTCTTTCTCTCTACATTCTGTCTTACTTCTGCTCTTAGTAAATAAATAGATGTCTGTTTGTCAATACGAGATAGTAATTCATCAAACAACTCATAACCCTCGCTTTTATAAGCACGTAATGGATTTTCTTGAGCATATCCTCGAAGATAAATACCTTCTCTTAAATGAGCCATAGTATTAATATGTTCCATCCAATATGTATCAATAACTCTTAAAGCAATTGCTTTTTCAAATTCTTGGACAATTTCTTTTGGTACTTCATCTATTTTTTTCTCATAACTAACAACTACTTTAGTATAAAGTTTTTCAATTTCTTCATTGACATCTTCATCATCAAAATCAGCAACCGTTACTTCTTTACCAAATAGAGAACTAAAATATTCAGCAATTTCTTCTTCATCTTCATCGCTTAAATCACCATCTTTCACATGTTCATAGAAAGTATCCTCTACAAAGTTATGAAAACTTTCCAAAATCATATCATGAATAGATTCACAATCTAATATTTCATTTCTCTTTTCATAAATAATCTCTCTTTGTTCATTAATAACATTATCATATTCTAGTAAAGTTTTACGAACATCAAAGTTATTACCCTCTACTCTTTTTTGAGCAGACTCAATAGAATTAGAAAGCATCTTATTACGGATAGCAGCATCTCCACTAAAACCAACTTTAGCAAGTAATCCCTTTGCCTTATCCGTTCCAAAGCGTACCATTAAATCATCTTCAAAAGATACACAGAATTGACTAAATCCTGGATCTCCTTGACGTCCAGAACGTCCACGAAGCTGATTATCAATACGACGTGATTCATGTCTTTCTGTTCCAATAACACACAAACCACCTAATGCTTTTACTTCATCATCAATTTTGATATCGGTTCCACGACCTGCCATATTCGTAGCAATCGTTACTGCTCCTTTTTCACCAGCTTTAGCAATAATTTCAGCCTCACGAGCATTATTTTTAGCATTTAATACCTCATGTGGAATACGAGCTTTCTTTAATTTTTCACTAATTAATTCACTCGTTTCAACAGCTACCGTACCAACAAGGACAGGTTGTCCTTTTTCATGTCTTTCCTTAATTTCCTTAACAATAGCATTAAACTTTCCTTCTTTCGTAGCAAATAGAAGGTCTCCAAAATCTTCACGAATAACTGGTTTATTGGTTGGAATACAAATAACATACATATTATAAATATCCCTAAATTCCTCTTCTTCCGTCTTGGCAGTTCCTGTCATACCAGATAATTTTTTATACATGCGGAATAAATTCTGAAACGTAATTGTCGCTAAAGTCTTCGTCTCCTCATTGATGGTTACACCTTCTTTAGCCTCAATGGCTTGATGTAATCCATCAGAATAAGTTCTTCCTTGCATAAGACGACCAGTAAATGGGTCAACAATAATAACTTGGTCCTCATTTACTACATAATCAATATCTCGTTTCATCGAATAATTCGCTTTTAATGCTTGATTAATAAAATGAACTAGATTGGTATTTTCTATATCATATAAATTTTTAACTTTAAATACTTGTTCTGCCTTTTCAATTCCTTTTTGATCAAGAGTAGTTGTTTTCGTTTGCTCATCATAGATATATCCATCATTTTCTTTCAAACTTTTCGCAAACTTATCTGTTTGAACATATAAATTGGCAGACTGCATATGTCCTCCAGAAATAATTAATGGTGTTCTTGCCTCATCAATTAAGACAGAGTCCACTTCATCCACTATAGCAAAGTTAAATGGTCTCGCTACTCTATCGCTCGCTTTAATAACCATATTATCTCGAAGATAATCAAATCCTATTTCATTATTGGTTGAATATAAAATATCACAGTTATAAGCATCCTTTTTCTCTGATGGCGTAAGTTCCCGATAGTTAACTCCTACCGTAAGTCCTAAAAAGCGATAGACTTCTCCCATCCATTCCGCATCACGTCCTGCCAAATATTCATTGACCGTGATGATGTGAACACCTTCACCAGTTAAAGCATTCAAATAGGCTGGCATAGTTGCTACCAAGGTTTTTCCTTCACCAGTTTTCATCTCAGCAATATTTCCATAGTGAATCGCAAGGCCACCTAGAATTTGAACATAAAAAGGCTTTAATCCAATGGTACGATAGGCAGCTTCTCTAGCAGTCGCAAAAGCTTCCACTAAAATATCTTCCAATGTTTCCCCATCTGCTAATCTCTTTTTAAATTCTTCTGTCTTCGCTTGGAGTTTCTTATCTGATAATTTTGAATATTCTTCATCCAAGGCATCTATCTCATTTGCTATCTTTTTAAATTTCTCTAATTGTTTATACTCATGATCAAAAATTTTCTTAAAAAACTTCATGTTTCATTCTCCTTTTTGTATATAAAACTATTTTATCAAAGATTCATTGAAAATCCTAGTAAATCCTATTAATTTTCATAATTTCTCACGCTCAAAAAATAGGCATACAGCCTATTTTGTTTCAATAATTCCGTAGTTTCCATCTTTTCTCTTATATAAGATGTCTACTTCTCCCGACTCTACATTTTTAAATACAAAAAATTCATGACCAATTAAATTCATTTGAAGAATTGCTTCCTCTTCACTCATTGGCTTCATTTCAATTTGTTTTCTCTTTACAATTACTGATTCTTCATCTTCTTTAGAATCTTCAAAGGAAAGATCAAATCCTAAGTCTTCACCTCTAGATGACCTTTTACTCATCCGTGTTTTATTTTTTCTAATCTGTCTTTCTAGTTTATCCGATACAATATCAATAGCCGCATATAAATCGCCATGGCTTTCTTCCGCACGTAAAATAATTTTTTGGATAGGAATGGTTACCTCAACAATCTGTTCAATTCCTCTTATCCTTATGACAACCGTTGCTTCAATAGCATTTGGATTTTCAAAATACTTATCTAAGCGGCCAATCTTTTCTTCGATATAATTGCGAATAGGATCAGTCACTTCGACTTTCTTTCCATGAATATTAAATCTCATAATATCATCCTTTCTAAATTCATTATACCATAAAAAAGCATTTTTACCAATTAAAAATAATTAAGAGATACTCTTAACTATTTTGTTCATCCAAATACCAGATATCTATGTCGACATCCCCTTTAATACCATCAACCTCGCCATTACTACAAAGTTGCCACATCCGATATGGTCCTTTATAAGTAGTCTTGGATGTATAATGCGCTAACCAAGTCTCGTAAGTATAATCCATCCATATAGTTTCTAGATAATACTTACTACTATACAACATACCATCATATCCTGCTGCTTTTAAAGTATCCAAAAATACTTGCCCTAAATTGGTTAGTTCATAAAAACTGACATGATATAAATTAAAATCATTCCAATCTTCCCAGTCAAAGGCAACTGGTAAAGAAACATTATAATCTTTAATTTGTTCAATTACCCAATTAGCATCCTTTATTACTTGTTGCTTAGTATTGGCATAAGAATAAAAATAAATTCCTACATCTATACCAACACGGTTAGCGTTCTCTATATTTTGTTTAAATTTAGGATCCAACACATAGTCCCCTCCGATGTCTGTTGTCGTTCCTACACGTATCATAACAAATTCTACACCAGCCTCTTTCAAAGCATCGAAATCAATATCTCCTTGCCATTTAGAAATATCTAAACCGATTCTTGTTCGACTGTTCTTATGCTTAGACACGACATCAGAGAATTTAGTTGTCTCATGTTCACTACCACCACCAGTGCTTCCAGAAGATGGCTTTGGTTTATAAACGACAATATCAAATTTTTTTTCATATACGTTTCCACTCTTATCTGACGCAATGAAAGTTACTGGATAAGTTCCTGTTTTACTTAAATCATATTTCCCATCAATCATACATTTCGGATTACTATCTGTATCATCTCCACAAAAGATGTCTTCTAGTAGAGTATCTTTACTTCCTACCTTTACTCGGTAAGTACTATTTAATAAAACGATTGGAGGAGTCTTATCAACCACTTCAAATACAAAAGAATAGGAAATTTCCTTATTTTCATTATTTCTATAAGTAATTTTCACAGTTTGTTTTCCAACTTTTGTAGTATCTAGATAAAAATCATCCTCTAATGTTCCTTCTATGTTCTCAATTAAAGAAGATACCTTTTTTTTCGCTAAAAATTTGACAGTCAAATCTTTCTTTAAAGTAATTTCTGGTTTAGAATCTACTTCTTCATTGGAAACAGGAGGTTCCTCTGGTACTGAATTTTCATTGCTACCAGAAACTGGCTGTTTTTCTATTTCAGAATTTTGCTCCTCACTAGAAGGAGAAGGATTCTCATTTTCTGTCTTTGTATTTTTATGAGAAATCACAAACCAGGATACTCCTACTACCGTAACTAATAGAGTCACACAAGCAGTAATAATCATCACTTTCTTTTTCATTCTACCACCTACCTACCTGTTTCATTATATCACATATAACAGTTAACAAGAGAAAAAAAGAGCAAAAAAAAAACTACTAAACTACCGCAGTTTTATTTTCTACTACATTTTTGGCTTGTAACCCTTTATCAGTTCTTACTAATTCAAAAGTTACATACTGTCCTTCAACTAATGTTTTATATCCTTCTGATAAAATAGCAGAATAGTGTACAAAGATATCTTCCATATCATTATACTCAATAAAACCATATCCCTTTTCATTGTTGAACCATTTGACTTTGCCAGTAATCATGCAAACATCTCCCTTCTAATTCGTTCACAACTTAAGTATAACATGCTCCATAAAAAATGTTACTAGTTTCTCATCTACAAGTTTCGACATTTTTTACCGAACGAATCCATCATACCATATCTTGCTTACCACACAAATACATTATGTTTGAAATGGTCAAAATTTTGCTCGAAATCTGTCAAAAGATTTTTCAAACTTCGTTTTCTACATTTGAAACATTTTCTATTCTCTTATAAATTCAATCATGCTAAAATGAAACGTATGAAGGAGTAGGTAGTATGAGGAATTTTCTTATAGGGAACTGTATGAATCTTATACGAAAAGAACAACCACAACTCTCAGAAATACAATTAGAACAAATTGAATATGGATTGGCCGGTGTATATTTATCAATAACAAAAGTTATCATCATTATGGTAGTAGCGATTTTACTAGGAATACTCAAGGAATATCTGTACTTCCTAGCAATCTTCGCCATTATCCGTACAAATGCATATGGAATGCACGCAAGCAAAAGTTGGATATGTCTACTGTTTTCATCAGTAACTTTTCTAGGTTTTCCATTGTTAGCAATTTATATGACAATACCTTTCCTAGTAAAATATATTTTGGGCATAGCAACAATTCTATACATTTTTAAATATAGTCCAGCCGATACTAAGAAAAGACCAATTATCAGTAAGCAAAAAAGATTACGGCATAAATTATTAGCAACTTTAACAGCTATTATTTTCGTAATTCTTTCTCTTTTTATCACTAATCCTTTTGTTTCTAATTGTTTTATTTGGAGTTTAGTATTGATGTGTATTATGATTTCGCCTATAACTTATAAACTATTTAACCTCCCTTATAATAATTATTTAAATTATGTATCTTAAAAAAGATTAGAAAGGAGGATTCCTATGTTAGGATTTATTGCTGCTATAGCTGCTAAAGTTGGTGCTTTTGTTGCCAGCACATGTGAAATTGGATGTATATTTCTTTTAATCGCAGATGAGCCTGAATGTCCAAAATCATTAATTAAATAAAAGCGTAGAAGTAACTCTACGCTTTTATTTTGATTGTTTGCATAAATCCATCTTCCGTTAAAGAACTGGAATGCTCTAATTTTTGATTCTTTTTTAATAATTGATTAACTAAAGCTAGTCCATGTCCTCTGTCCTGTCCTTTTGTAGTGGTACCTGCAGTTCCCATACTTTCTAAATCAATATACCCATCATAATTATTCGTAATAGAAATAACGGTATTATGATTCTCTTCATATAACTCTATTAAAATATATTTGTCATCAACAGCTTCTGTAGCTTCAATTGCATTATCTAAAAATACTCCTAAAATTCTACAAACATCCGTTAATGTAATATCATCAATTTTTTCTATTAGACTGTATGTAATTTTTTTATCTACGGTTAATTCCACAGGAATTGATTGTTTATACATGAGTAAAAGTTTAGTATAAATAATTCCTCTTAAACCACCACTTGGAATTTTTTGGGCCATATTTAATAATGTCTCTTCTTCTGAAAAATCTTCTCCTAATAAGTTATCAATATATGCTTCTACTTTTTTATCTTCAGTCATATTCCTAATTGTTCTTAATTGATTTCTATTTTCGTGAGTATTGATTCTATATTTCTCCAAAGTCTCTTCAAAATCTCGAATACTTTGCAAAGATATGTTATATTTTTCAAAGATTACTCGGTATTTATTATTTGTTCTAAAATGGAAAAATATGATAATTGCACTAAAAATCCCTACAAGTGTACCAAAAAATAATAAAAAATACTTTTCTATTAAATTTTCAGATGCTAAATAGCCAGACCAACAAACAAAATTAAAGATAACTATAATTAATAATGAGAAAAAAGCAACATAACGTTTTGGAATTTTATTTGTTATTTCTACCAAATATACATATAATTTTTGACTTACTTTTCGACTACAAACAAAATACATTATCAATCCAATAAAAATATTGTTAATTAAAGCTATGAAAGCAGTCTCTGTTAACACAATACTATGATTCCAAAAGGGAAATATAATCGTAACATATAAAAATTCTGCCACCATTGCTATCAATAAAATAAACAGTCCCAATAACACAGAATCCTTAAAACTCTTCTTAAACAATATTAACGATAACAACACATAAATAATATAATTCAAAATAATTCGTAAAGCATTAGGAGAATACTCGTAATTCAATATAAAAATACATAGGAAAAATAAATAGAAGGCATAAAAACTAATATCCTTTAAATTAATTTTCTCATGGCTAATTAAGGACATGCCTTTAATAAAAAAGGCTTCACTAACCATAAAAGTTAATATATGTCTCATTGTTTCAAATCCTTTCTATAGGTATCCGATAATAAATCTGTTGTCATATGGTTATCAAATGTAATAATTTTATTTTTATGATCAACAGACTCTATCCTCGATTGATTTACAAAACAACTTCGATGAGTTTGAATAAATTTATCTCCTAAAAGTTTATGGACATCTGCTAAACTCATTCGTAAGCGATATTCACATTTATCACATTTTACAACCGTCCTTCTATCTAAACTGTCTCTTGTAATGTATAAGATAGAGTTTAATCGAATATTGTAAGTAACATTATTATCCGTGATTCTAAATACTTTATCCGTATCAAAAAAGTGTAAGGATTCTTCTAAAGATTCTCGTAAATCTCCCGCTAAATTATCAAATTTGTTAATAAAGGATAAACACATAATATTCTTTTTTAATACTAATCTACTAAACTCCTCATATCCTGTGACAAAGATAATGATACTTTCGACATCTTTCTTTCGAATCATTCTCGCTACATCAATCCCTGACCTACTAGGAGTTTCGATATCTAGAATATAGATTTTCTTCCCACCAGGAACTATATTCTCTATAAAACTATCATTATAATCGCCATACTCGTGAATAATGTACTTCATCTGTTTTCCCGTAAAAAATTGTTCTACTATACCTACTACAGCCTTCCTACAACTTTTATCATCATCACAAACAATTATCTCAAGCATTTAACACGCCTCCTTACAAAACAAAAGAAAAGCAAATTAGAGTGTCTTATTAATTTGCCTTTCTCTCGCTATTGCTAATGATTTTTCGGGAACATCCTGTGTAATCACAGAACCTGCAGCAACGTAACTACCATGATATAATGTCACGGGTGCCACTAAAACGGAGTTACAACCAATAAATACGTTTTCTTGAATATCGGTATGAAACTTTTCTTTTCCGTTATAATTTGCTACTTTTACTCCTGCTCCTATATTAGTACCATCCCCTATAGAAGCATCACCAACATAACTTAGATGAGGTATCTTAACATTACTCTTAACGGTGCTATTCTTGAGTTCAACAAATGAACCGATTTTATTACCGTTTTCTAAAGAGTTATCCTCTCTAAGATAAGCATATGGTCCTATGATGTTAGATTCCCCAATCTTGCTTTTTATAATGTAGGATGTATAAATGGTGTTATTCTTTCCAATGATAGAGTCTTCAATATAACTACCCATATAAATAACGGTATTCTCTCCAATAGAAGTATTTCCTTTAATCATCACATTTGGGTAAATAACACAATTATCTCCTAACACTACTGTATCATCAATATAGGTATTTGTTCTATCTAACAGTGTTATCAAGAAAATCCTCCTACTTTCCATTTACATTATAACATAAATTCTACAAATAATAACAAAAAAAGATGCTACTTAGCATCTTCCTCTACTAATTCTAAAATAACTTGTAGAGAATCATCTCCACGACGTTCCGTTAATTTTAAAATTCTTGTATACCCACCATTACGATTTGCGTAACGTGGCGCTAATTCATCAAATACTTTTTTAACAGCTTCCGTATCATTATGTAAGAATGCTAATGCATTTCTTCTTGCAACTAAAGAACCATCTTTACCATAAGAAATCATCTTATCAACAAACTTACGAACTTCTTTTGCTCTCGTTTCCGTTGTTTCGATTTTTTCTTTCATAATAACATCTCTAGTTAAATTAGCAAGCATACTTCTTCTGTGTTTATTTGTACGTCCTAACTTTCTATAAGCCATAATATCCTCCTAACTACTAGTCATCTTCGCGGAATTTAAGTCCCATTTCTTTAATCTTATCAATTACTTCTTTTAGAGACTTTTTACCTAAATTACGAATCTTCATCATTTCTAACTCTGATTTAGCAGTTAAATCTCCTAGAGTGTTTACTCCCGCTCTCTTTAAGCAATTATAAGCTCTAACAGAGAAGTCTAAATCATCGATAGAAGTTTCTAATTTCTTCAACTTACTGTCTTCTTGCTTTGCATTCATGATTCCTGTGATATCAGCAATTTCACTTAAATTCGTAACGATATTTAAATGTTCAATCATGATTTTGGCTGCAAGTGCCATAGCCTCTTCTGGACGAATAGATCCATTTGTATGTACTTCCATGATTAATTTATCATAGTTAGCATCTTGTCCAACACGGGCATTTTCAGTTTCATAACTAACTCTTTCAATAGGTGAGTAAAGCGCATCAATTGGAATGAAACCTTTCTTCTCATTATCCACAAAGGACTTATTTTCAGTAGATGGAACATAACCTCTGCCATTTGCAATCATTAATTCCATATCAAGTTTACCACCCTTAGCTATCGTAGCAATTTCTTGATCTTTGGAAATAATTTCAACTTCGCTATTGGTCTCAATATCAGCGGCTGTTACAAGCCCCTCTTTTTCAGAATATAACTTAATAATCTGAACTTCTTGTGAATTATTTTTAACAACTACATTCTTTAAATTTAAAATAATCGTTGTTACATCCTCTACAATTCCATCTAAAGTTTGGAACTCATGCATAACGCCTTCGATTTTAACAGCGACAATCGCGCTACCAGGCATACTAGATAACATAATTCTTCTAAGAGCATTTCCTAGAGTAGTTCCAAATCCTCTCTCTAAAGGTTCTAATTCAAATTTACCATAATTTTTATTTTCCACATATTCCGTAATTTTATATGTTGGTTTTTCAAAATTTAACATTTCCCCACTCCCTTTCAATTATTATCCACGTGGACGTTTTGGTGGACGACATCCATTATGTGGTATAGGTGTAACATCAGTTATAGATGTAATCTCTAAACCGGCTGTTTGAAGTGAACGAATTGCTGTCTCTCTTCCTGACCCTAACCCTTTAACAAATACTTCAACTTTTCTCATTCCCATATCATAAGCTGCTTTTCCTGCTGCTTCAGCAGACATACCAGCTGCAAATGGAGTTGACTTCTTAGAACCCTTAAATCCTAAAGTTCCTGCTGAAGCCCAACTAATTGCACTACCGTCATTGTCTGTGATGGTTACAATTGTATTATTGAATGTTGAATGGATATAAGCTCTACCTTCTGGTACAGACTTTTTAACTTTTCTTTTTCTTGCTTTATATGCCATATTATAACCTCCTTTTCGTTACCGTTATTTCTTCTTATTAGCAACTACTTTTCCTTTACCTTTACGAGTACGAGCATTTCTATTTGTTCTTTGTCCTCTTACTGGTAAACCTTTTTTATGACGAGTTCCTTGGTAAGAATTAATTTCCATTTTTGTTTTAATGTTCATATTAACTTCACGACGTAAGTCTCCTTCTGTCATGTACTTGTTAACTTCGTCACGAATTGCATTTAATTCATCAATAGAAAGTTCTCCTGCTCTCTTATTAATATCTACTTTTGCATCTTTTAAAATTTGATTAGATAAGCTTCTACCAATGCCATAGATATAAGTTAATGCAATTTCAATTCTTTTATTATTTGGTATATCTACACCTTTAATACGTGCCATAAAACACCTCCTATATTAACCTTGTCTTTGTTTATGTTTTGGATTTGAACAAACAACCCTAACACTGCCTTTACGCTTAATAACTTTGCATTTTTCACATATTGGTTTTACTGATGCTCTAACTTTCATAAAATCCCTCCTACTTTCGATAAATTATACGACCATGTGATAAATCATAGGTTGATAATTCAACCGTTACTGTATCTCCAGCTAAAATACGAATCATGTTCATTCGCATTTTACCTGATACATGTGCCGTAATAACATGTTTATTCGTTAATTCTACTTTAAAATAGTAGCCAGGTAGTACTTCTAATACTTTACCTTCCATCTCGATAACATCTTGCTTTGCCATTTTATCACCTCTTCGTCAATATCGTATATCCGTCTTTTGTAACTAATATTGTATGTTCAAAGTGAGCCGATGGTTCTCCATCTGCAGTCACCACTGTCCAATCATCATCTAATAAATACACATCTGCTGTTCCTAAATTGAGCATTGGTTCTACAGCAATTACCATCCCGGCTTTTAAGAGTGGACCCGTATTTTTGTGTCCATAGTTTGGTACTTCTGGATCTTCATGTAGATGATTTCCCACTCCATGACCAACTAATTCCTTGACAACACCTAAATGGTGTTCTAAAGCATATGTCTCCACTGCTTCTCCGATATCTCCAACACGAGCCCCTTCTTTTACTACTTCTAAGCCCTTATATAAAGCTTGCTCTGTATGTTCTAAAAGATATTTCTTTTCTTCGCTGACATTTCCTACCGGATAACTCCAAGCAGAATCCCCATGATATCCCTTATAGCAAGCACAGATATCTAAAGTAACAATGTCTCCATCTTTCAATTTTCTCTTACTAGCAATGCCATGAACGACTTCTTCATTAATAGAAATACATATATTAGCTGGATATCCCTCATAGTGATAACAAGAAGGAGTTGCTCCACGACTAATAATATAATCTCTCGCAAGCGTATCAATTTCTTGTGTCGAAATTCCTGGTTTTAAGTAAGGAATTAAATATTTGTGCGTATCTCCGACGATTTCACCAGCGACACGCATTAACTCAATTTCTCTTGGAGATTTAATGCTAATCATTATGTTCCCCTAAGATTTTCTCTACTTCTGCGGTTGTCTCATCAATATCAATGGAAGGAACTTCATACAAAACACCTTGTTTTTTGTAATAATCAATTAAAGCAGTAGTCACATGGAAATACGTTTCTACTCTTTTTTTGATTGCTTCTTCTGTATCATCACTTCTTTGATATAGTTCTCCGTGACATACATCACAGACACCTTCTTGTTTTGGTAAAAATTTTTCAGAGTAAATATTATATGTTTTACCACAATTTTTACAAGTTCGACGACCAGCAAGTCTTTGATAAATAAGTTCTTCTGGAATCGTTAAATTGATAACTACCCCAATATCCTTATTTAAATCTTTCAAAATCTTTTTATAAGCTTCGGCCTGCGCTAAATCTCTAGGGAATCCATCGAGAATATATCCATTTTCACAATCAGGTTGTGAAATTCTTTCCTTAATTAAATCTAAGGTAATATCGAAAGGAACTAATTCTCCTCGATCTTGATATTCTGCAATCGTTTTAGCCCGTTGTGTTCCATCATTACGAGCATTTCTCATGACTTCTCCCATAGAGATATTTGCATAGCCATATTTATCACTAAGAACACGCGCAAGGGAACCTTTTCCAGCTCCTTGCACTGCCAATAATATGATATTCTTCATTATCTTCTCCCTTTTCTTCCTTTTACATAAGTTCTACTAACTAATTGACTCTCTAATTGTTTGTAAGTCTCTAGTGCAACTCCAACCACAATTAATAATCCTGTACCACTCAACGTAATACTCGTCTGTAGGGTAGAGAACTTACTAAATAGAATTGGAAGAGATGCGAGTAGCGCTAAAAAGCAAGCACCAACAATCGTTATTCTCTTTAATATTTTCTTTATATATTCCTCAGTTTCTTTTCCTGGACGAACACCTGGAATATATCCACCATTTTTGTTCAAATTATCTGCTAATTCATCTGGTTTCATCTGCATAAATGTATATAAATAAGCAAATAGAATGATGAAAATAACATAGGCAATAAATCCTGTTACTGTTTCATAACTGATATATTTCGTTACAAACAACGAAAATTTAGCATTTTTTACAAAACTAGCAATAATTTGTGGAATAGATATCAAAGCAGATGCAAAGATAACTGGTATAACTCCAGAACTATTCAATTTAAATGGAATATAGTTTTGTTTTCCTAGAATACTGGTTGATTTATTAGCATATTGAATTGGAATTCTACGTTCAGCGCATTCCTCAAAAATAACACCAATAATAATAGCCAAGAACACTAGTACAAACAATACAAATGTTAAAATACCAATAAACCCTTTACTACTATTGATAAGTTCTGACCAAAGACTAATAAACATAGAAGGTAACGTTGTAATAATACCAGCCATGATAATCATTGAAGTACCATTACCAATCCCTTTTTGTGTAATTTGATCACCAATCCAAAGTAATAAAGCAGTTCCAGCTGTTAATACCAATGAATATAACATATAATCCAATGTATTTCCTGTCTTAATATAAGCAAAAGAATACATAACGCCTTGGATAAAGGCAAGCACAATACCTGTAATTCTCGTTATTTGATTTAGTTTGTTTCTACCCACACCACCTTGTTTATTCAACTCTGATAAATAAGGAATAATATCCATAGATAAAAGTTGAATAACGATAGATGCTGTAATATAAGGCATAACTCCTAAGGCAAATATCGATGCTTTCTCAAAAGCTCCCCCACTCATTGCATTTACAATTTCTAGGAATCCTAGTTTTTCAGTATCCAAAGTTACTCCTGGTACTGTAATAGTAGTTCCTAGTTTAAAGATAAATAGGGCAGCAAATGTAAATAAGATTTTCTTCTGAATATCTTTATTCTTTGGATTAAATATTTGCTTAACAGTCGCAAACATATTAAATCACCTCTGCTTTTCCACCTATTTTCTCTATCTTTTCTACTGCAGTTTTTGAGAATCTATTTGCTTTGACAGTAACTTTCTTAGTTAATTCTCCATTTCCTAATACTTTAATACCATCTAATTGTTGTTTTACGATTCCCATTTCTTTTAATAATTCTGGAGTAATAACTGCTCCATCTTCAAATTTTTCTAAATCACTTACGTTAATTGTAGCATATTCAATTTTAAATGGTGCATTAGAGAATCCTCTCTTTGGTAAACGTCTGAATAAAGGTAATTGTCCACCTTCAAATCCAGGTCTTACTCCTCCACCACTTCTAGCATTTTGACCCTTATGTCCTCTACCACTTGTTTTTCCGTTTCCAGTAGAAACTCCACGTCCAACTCTTTTCTTGGCCTTAATAGCACCTTCTGGTTGGTATAATGTATGTAACTTCATATTATATCAAGTCCTCTACTTTCTTTCCGCGTAATCTTGCTACTTCTTCGATGTTTTTCTGTGATTTTAAAGCTTTAAGGGTTGCATATGCCATATTAATTTTTGTATTTGATCCTTGCGATTTAGATAAAATGTCTTTAACTCCTGCCATTTCTAGCACTTTACGAACTGGACCACCAGCCTTCACACCAGTACCTTTAGCAGCAGGTTTTAACATAACTTTACTTGCTCCTTCTACACCAGTTGCTTCATGTGGGATAGTTCTGTTATCCACTAAAGAAACAGAAACAACATTTTTAGTAGCGGCTTGTGTTGCTTTTTTAATTGCATCTGGTACTTCGTTAGCTTTACCAGTTCCTAAACCTACTTTACCTTTTCTATCTCCAACTACAACAACAGCTGAGAAACGGAAATGACGTCCACCTTTAGTTACTTTCGTAACACGTCCGATAGAAATGACATCTTCTTCATAAAGTTTTGGTTGTCTTTGTTGTCTTGGTTCTCTTTGACGTTTTTCTTTTCCTTGATGATTTACTCGACTATGTTTCTTTTGAGCTCCGTTTGCTGATGTACCTTCTTCTGTAGAAGATGTCTCATCTATTGCAACGGCTTCAACCTTTTCGATTTGTTCTTCCATCATTACCCTCCTTTAGAATTCTAGTCCGTTTTCACGTGCTGCATCTGCCAATGCTTTTACACGGCCATGATAAAGGTATCCACCTCTATCAAAAACTACTTTTGTTATTTTTGCAGCCTTAGCTCTTTTTGCTAATAGCTCTCCGACTTTAGTTGCTGCTTCAACGTTACTACCATTTTCAAGCTTTAACTCTTTATCAATGGAAGAGGCACTAACTAAAGTAACAGATTTTTCATCATCAATGATTTGTGCAAAAATATTACTATTTGATCTAAAAACATTTAATCTAGGTACACTAGCTGTACCAGATACTTTTGCTCTAACACGACTATGTCTTGCTTGACGTGCATCATTACGAGCTACTTTTTTTATCATAGTTTCTCTCCTTTACTATTATTTAGAAGCTTTCTTTCCTTCTTTACGTTGAACAGTTTCATCAGCATAACGAATACCTTTTCCTTTGTAAGGTTCTGGCTCTCTAATTTTTCTAACATTTGCTGCGAATTCTCCAACTAATTGTTTATCAATTCCTCTAATAAATAATTCCGTATTGCTTGGTACTTCTAATGTAATACCTTCTGGAACTTCTGGGCTCCATGTATGAGAGTGTCCTGCTGCGACAACAAGTTCTTTTCCTTTCATTTGGAAACGATAACCTACACCAACACACTCTAGTTTCTTTTCAAAACCAACTGTTACACCATCTATCATATTTTTGATATTAGCATTTGCAGTTCCATGGAAATTTTTGTAATTATCATTATCTCTAGTTAATGTTAACTCAGAATCTGTGATTTCAACATGAATATGTTCATTAATTTCAGTAGAAAGTTCTCCTTTTGGACCTTTTACTGTAACGTTGTTGCCATCAACAGAAACCGTTACACCGGCTGGGATTATTAATTTTCTATTTCCAACACGACTCATAAAATCATCCTTTCTACCAAATGTAAGCTAAAACTTCTCCACCAAGAGATTGTTTTCTAGCATCCCTATCTGTCATTACACCTTTTGAGGTAGATATAATAGCGATACCTAAACCATTCAATACTCTTGGAACATCTTCAGCTTTTACATAAGCACGTAATCCTGGTTTTGAAATTCTTTTTAAACCAGTAATAACACGCTCTTTTGTTTCACTATATTTTAGTGATAAAACAAGAATATCTTGAATATTGTTTTTCTTTACTTTATAGTCAACGATAAAACCTTCTTCTTTTAATATTCTAGCTATTTCAATTTTCATCTTTGAAGCAGGCATTTCTACTTCTTTATCTCGCATTTGATTAGCATTACGAATTCTCGTAAGCATATCTGCGATTGGATCTGTTACCATATACTTCCCTCCTTTTACCAACTAGATTTTTTCATTCCTGGGATT
>CANRDB010000027.1 GCA_947629315.1 uncultured Bacilli bacterium | reverse complement strand
ACTTTTAAAAAAAATTATTCTAAATAGTTAAAAAATAGGTCTGTATCAGACCACACGCAAACCCTTATAAATAAAGGGAAAAATAGAAAAGTGTCTTCACTGCACTCAAAGAGTAGCATTGATACGTACGTTAGCTATGAAACCAGATATTCTTTTGATGGATGAACCATTTAGTGCACTAGATTATCAGTCGCGGTTAGCGATATCGGATGATGTCTACCGTATTTTGAGAGAAGAGAAAAAAAGTTTAATTATGGTGACACACGATATTGCAGAAGCTGTTTCTATGTGTGATCGAGTGATTATTTTATCGGAAAGGCCATGCCATGTGAAAAAAATTTTAGAAATTCATTTGACAGGAAAATCTACACCAATTGAAAATAGGAAGACAAAAGAATTTTCGGATTATTATGAACAGATTTGGAAGGAAATTGATCATGAGTCTCGAACATAAAAAATATATTCGTAAAATTCATAAACGAAAAATGTTCATTTTATTTTTTCAAATCTTTCTATTATTATTCTTGTTAATATTTTGGCAAGTAGCGGCAGATACCGGCATGGTGGATTCCTTTATCTCTTCTAGTCCTAAAAAAGTTATGATGACAATTCTTTCTCTTTATCGAGAGGGAACACTATTTCATCATATTTGGGTAACTACCTATGAGACTATTGTTAGTTTTATATTAGGTAGTGCTTTAGGACTATGTATAGCGATTCTATTATGGTGGTTTCCATTTTTATCAAAAGTATTAGAACCTTATTTTACGGTATTGAATAGTCTTCCTAAAGTAGCTTTAGGACCTATCATTTTAATATGGTGTGGAGCGAATGGAAAGTCTATTATTTTGATGGCAATGTTGATTTCGTTAGTGGTGGCTATATTAAATATCTATCAAGGATTTCAAACCGTTGACGGAAATAAGATGAAATTATTAAAATCATTTGGTGCGAAGAAATCACAAATATGTTTTTATCTAATTATTCCTGGTAGTATTCAAAATATTATGGAAACATTGAAACTCAATATTAGTATGTGTTTAATTGGCGTTATTATGGGAGAGTTTTTAGTATCGAAAGAGGGAATAGGGTATTTAATTATGTATGGTTCCCAAGTTTTCAATTTAAATCTAGTGATTAGTGGAGTTGTTCTGTTATCCTTATTAGCAACGATTTTGTATATCGTAATTCGTTTTTTAGAAAAAGTATATGTGCGAAAAGATTCCTAGAAAACAACATCAATTTTATTTGGTGTTGTTTTTGTTTGGTAAACAGAGGTGAAATATAGAATCTTTTCTTGGAAAGAGGATGATTATCAAAATAAGTTTCGGCAACTATCGGTTTATGATATAATGAATGTTAGGAAGTAGGTACAATATGTTTGAAAATTTAAATGCCCAACAAATGGAAGCAGTCAAGACAACAGAAGGACCTTTACTTGTTTTAGCGGGAGCAGGTAGTGGAAAAACAAAAGTATTGACGACGCGAATTGCCTATTTAGTGGAAGAACAAGGAATTTCTCCTTTCCATATTTTAGCGATTACTTTTACGAATAAAGCCGCGAAAGAAATGAAAGAGAGAGTGTGCGCGATGTTAGGACCGATTGCCTACCAGATGCAGATTTCGACCTTCCATTCTTTTGGACTTACGATTGTCAAAGAACATTATGAGAAATTAGGATATCAAAAAGAATTTACTATTTTGGATAGTGAGGATTCTTTATCCATTATCAAAAAAATATTGAAAGATAAAAATCTAGACCCCAAAATTTATAACGTAAAAAATATTCGTAATCGGATTAGTAGTGCGAAAAATGAGCGCATGACCCCAGAACGATTATCATGCTTTAATGCCTGTGATTTTGATGAGAAAGTAGTTGAGGTATATGAGGCTTATCAAAAAAAATTAATGGCAAATAACTCGCTAGATTTCGATGATTTGTTATTAAAGCCAATTGAATTATTTGAGGAATATCCAGATGTTTTAGAGGCTTATCGAGAAAGATTTTCGTATATTTTGATTGATGAGTATCAAGATACTAATGAGGTACAATATGTATTGACGAAGATGTTGAGTGGAACACACAAGAATCTTTGTGTGGTAGGAGATGAATCCCAATCCATTTATGCATTTAGAGGATCGAATTATCGAAATATTTTGAATTTTGAAAAAGATTATCCAAATTGTAAAATCATTTTATTAGAGCAAAATTATCGAAGCACACAGACCATTTTGAATGCTGCAAACGACGTTATTAAGAACAATAAAGAACGAAAAGATAAGAAGTTGTGGACAGAGAACAAAGTTGGAGATAAAGTGGTCTTTAAACGTTGCTATGATGAGTCAGAAGAGGCTTCTTATGTCACTTCCACCATCCAAAATTTATTAGTGAGTGGTGCTTCTTTAGAAGATATTGTTGTTCTTTATAGGACGAATGCCCAATCTCGTACGATTGAGGAAGCAATGCTTCGAGAAAATATTCCTTACAAAGTAGTAGGTGCCTTTTACTTCTATAATCGAAGAGAAATTAAAGATTTAATTGCCTATCTACGACTTCTTTATAATAGTCAAGATAATGTCAGTTTAATGAGAATTATTAATTCTCCAAAAAGAGGTATTGGGGAAAAGACAATTCAGTCGTTAGTGGAGAAGTCAGAATCCTTACAAAAGAGTATTTATGAGGTTATTGATTCTGGAAAAGAATTGAAATTTAAAGAGTTAATGGAATCTATCAAAACAGAAAGTGAAAATTTATCTTTGACTGAAATTGTTGATTTAGTACTAGAAAAAAGTGGATTGAAAAAGGAATTAGAGGATGAAAAATCACTGGAGGCGGAAGCTAAAATTGAAAACCTTGAGGAATTTAAGTCAATTACGAAGAATTTTGAAGCAAGATATGGTATAATATCTTTAGAAGAGTTTCTAGAAGAGATAAGCCTAGTAGCAGATGTGGAGGAACATAAAGATAATCCTCATACCGTTACCTTGATGACGATGCATTCTGCGAAAGGATTAGAGTTTCCATATGTCTTTGTAGTAGGCATGGAAGAGGGAATATTCCCACATAATCGAGCTATTTATGAAACCGGTGAATTGGAAGAAGAGCGAAGACTTTGTTATGTAGCCATCACACGAGCAAAAGAGAAACTTTGGTTAGTGGGAGCGAAAAAAAGAACTCTTTATGGAGTGGATAGTGCCAATCCAGTCAGTCGTTTTGTGAATGAAATTGGTAGTGAGTACTTAGAGAGATTAGATAAGAAAGAAGAACCCAATATTTCCTTCCATCATGCAACGATTGATGAGAGTATTGATTATCAACCAGGAGAGAAAGTTATTCATACAGATTTTGGGGAAGGTGTTATCATTACCGTTGATAAGTCCATTTTGACGATTGCTTTTCCTCATCCATTTGGAATTAAAAAAATTATGAAAGGACATAAGAGTATTAGAAAGGTGTAGGTGTATATGCAGATATTAAATCTTTGGGATACCTTAAATGAGTATTCCATCAAATTTAGAGATTGGATTTTTGACAATTACAGTAATCCTTTACTTTGGGTAGGTATTGTTGTTGGTGGATATCTTATATTTCGAGGTGTTTATAGTACTTTAAATAAAGACTAGTTCTAACTGGTCTTTTTTGATATAATATTGGCTGAAAGTGGTGAAATATGAAAGAAATACTAGGTTCTCACGTATCCTTTTCAAAGGATAAACAAATGTTAGGAAGTGTGCTAGAAGCACTCAGTTATCAAAGTACAACGTTTATGTTTTATACAGGCGCACCACAGAATACGACTCGTATTCCAATCGATTTGGAACTTACTTCTTTGGCGCATAATCTTATGAAAAAAGAAAATATTAATATTGAGAATGTCGTTGTCCATGCTCCTTATATTGTCAATTTAGCGAACCCTAAAAATAAGAATTTTAATGTTCAATTTTTAAAAGAAGAAATCAGCCGAGTAGAACAATTAGGAGTTTCTTTATTGGTCTTACATCCTGGAAGTCATGTGGGATTAGGACTAGAATTAGGAATTCAAAATATTATTGATTCTTTAAATGAAGTAATCCAAAAAGATCAAAAGGTGATTATTTGCTTAGAGACTATGGCTGGAAAAGGTAGTGAAGTAGGTTCTCATCTAGAGGAGTTAAAGGCAATTATTGATGGTGTGTTCGAGAACGATAAAGTCGCTGTTTGCATCGACACTTGTCATCTTCATGATGCGGGATATGATATGGGAGATTTTGATGCGTTTTTACAGTTGTTTGATGAAATCATCGGTTTATCTAAATTAAAAGTCGTTCATGTAAATGACAGTAAGAATGTCATGGGAGCTCAAAAAGATAGACATGAAAATATTGGATACGGCATGATTGGATATGAAAAACTACGGAATATTGTCCATCATGAACGATTAAAAGATGTTCCTAAAATTTTAGAAACACCTTATGTTGGTAAGGGTGAGGAAAGTTATCCTCCTTACCGTTTTGAAATAGAAATGCTACGAAACAATACGTTTAATGAAAATTTGCAAGAAGAGATAATTTCTTACTATACAAGTCATAAAAATAAATAATTTTTTCATAAGTATTAGGAGAAACTTCTCCTTTTACTCTTTCAAAAACAATATTTGGGTTGTATAATAAGGTTTGCCAATTATTTTTAATTTCCATATAGATGAGATCGACTTCTTGATTCGTCAAGGATACTTGGTTTTTCGATGCGAATTGAATGATATCATCTTTCGTTAAACGATTGACGTAGGAATGAATGAATTTTTCTATCATACTATAGAATATGTCATTCAAAAGATTTTGTGCTTAGTCAGGGGATTTTTATGAGAAAAAAAGAATTTTATCGTGTTAGTAGTTCTAAGAAAAAAAAGAAAAATTTAATACGTGTGGTAGATGGCCGTTATATTTTGTTAATGGGCATCGTTTTCTTGTGCTTTTTGACTCTTACTATTCGTCTTTATCAGGTACAAATTCTTCACCATAAAGAATATGAACAAAAGGTATATGAACTTAGTAATACGATTATTGAGGGACCAACTGCTCCTAGAGGTCGCATTTATGATCGAAACGGTAGATTATTAGTGGATAATGTACCTGTCAAAATTATTTCTTATCAAAAACCAGTAGGGGTAACGACTAGTAAAGAAATCAAGTTAGCTTACCAAGTCGCTAGTTTAATTTCGGTTGATTTTGAAAAATTAAAAGATGAGGAATTAAGAAGTTTCTGGCTGTTGAATCATCCAGAGGAAGCTAAACAGAAAATTACGGATCAGGAATGGAAAGAATTAGACGAACGAAAAAAGACATATGAGGAAATTGAAAATTTAAAAAATGAACGAGTAACGGAAGAAGAATTAAATCAATATAAAGATATTGACCGAGAAGCGGCTATGATTTATACCCTCATGAATGATGGATATTCGTTTACAGAAAAAGTGATTAAATCGAAAGAAGTAACGGATGAAGAGTATGCTGTCATAGCAGAAAATATGACCAAATTAGAGGGTTTTAGTACGCACTTAGACTGGGAGAGATATTATCCTTATGGAGACACTTTCCGTTCTATATTAGGAAGTGTTTCTAGTAGTGAAAGTGGAATACCATTAGAGTTAAAAGATACTTATTTAGCGCTCGGTTATGAACTAACCGATCGGGTAGGTACGAGTTATTTAGAGGAACAATACGAGACTATTTTAAGAGGTGCAAAAACGAAATATCGCCTTGCTGAAGATGGAACTTATGAAGTAGTGGAAGAAGGAAAAAGAGGAAATGATATTGTTCTAACTATCGATATCAAATTACAACAGGCATTAGAGAAAATTATTGATGCCGAATTGATTGCTAGTAAAAAAGATGCCTATACTTCCTATATGGATAGAAGTTTTGTGGTCATTCAAAATCCTAACACGGGAGAGATTTTAGCGATGGTGGGAAGAAAAATAGAAAAGAAGAAAGGAAAGTATGTCGCATCTGATTATACACCAGGTGTAATCAACCAGATTATTACACCAGGTTCTTCTGTCAAAGCGGCTTCTCATATCGTAGGGTATGTGACTGGTAATTTAAAAATAGGAGAAGTACGGAATGATGCTTGTGTCAAATTAGCGGCGACTCCTTTAAAATGTTCTTTTAAATCCTATGGAAATATTAATGATGTAGAGGCTTTAAAGTATTCTTCTAATACCTATCAATTTCATACCGCTATGAAAGTAGGAGGAGCTACTTATCGGTATAATCAACCATTAAAAATTAATGAATCTGCCTTTGATACGTACCGAAAGGTGTTTGCTGAATTCGGGTTAGGAGTAAAAACAGGAATCGATTTACCGGGAGAGTTAGAAGGATATAAAGGAACCAATCGGCAAGCTGGATTACTCCTTGACTTTGCTATCGGTCAATATGATAACTATACTCCTATTCAACTTTCTCAATATATCAGTACTGTTGCGAATGGTGGAAAACGAATGAAACCTTATCTATTAAAGGCTGTGTATGAACCGACAAAAGAGAAGTTAACCTCTGTTGTTTTTCAAAATTCACCTACTGTTTTAAATAAAATTAATGCTGACAAAAAGTATATTGCTCGTGTTCAACAAGGATTACGAATGGTACTGGCGCCAGGTGGAACTGGTTCAGGATATGTAGATAATAAATATTCTCCGGCTGGTAAAACGGGTACTTCCCAGAGTTTTATCGACACCAATGGCGATGGTAAAATTGATACGGAAACTTTATCTGCTATTTTAGTGGCATATGCTCCTTATGATAAACCAACAGTCTCTTTTACGGTGATTACTCCTAATGTAGCAAATAAAAATGTTTCAACACGCCAAATGTCTAGGGTAAATAAGCGAATAAGTCAAAAAGTTTCTCAAAAATACTTTGAAATTTATAAATAATTTGCTATAATAAGTTTGCGTAACAAAAAGGAGGGAAAGAGTATGGCAAAAAAAGGCGAAGCAAGACAGAGAATTACTCTTAAGTGTACAGTTTGTGGCGAAGAGAATTATCGTACAGAAAAAAACAAGAGAAATACAACTGACCGTATGGAATTAAATAAGTTCTGTGCAAAATGTAAAAAAGTAACACCACATAAAGAGGAGAAATAAAATGCGAAGTTTGTCAACACATTATAATACAACTGCTTTCCTATTAAGACATTACTGGGTTCTTATCAATTATTCAAAATTGATAGAATTCCAGGCCATGCAAGTACCTTTTGCTCCTGTCGCTAGTAGAGGTGCTACGATTAAAGGAGTTAATAGAAGCAATATTAAAGCAGAACACACAAAAGTAAATAGAATGAATAAGGCAAAAGTAAAAACTTATGGAAGAAGTGGAAAATAAGGTAGTCGATAATCCTTATTTTTTGTAGAAAGGAGTATTTTATGATTAATGTGAACGATATTAAAAACGGCATGACGATTCTTTTTGAAGATAATATTTATGTTGTTTTAGATTTCCAACACGTCAAACCAGGAAAGGGAGCTGCCTTTGTTAAGGCAAAATTAAAGAATTTACGGACTGGATCTATTATTGAGAAAACTTTTAATAGTAGTATCAAATTAGAGAGAGCTATCATTGAAAAGAAAAATATGCAATTCTTATATGTAACGGGAAATACATATACTTTTATGGATAATGAGACTTATGAGCAAATTGAATTGACAGAGGATCATTTAGGAAATGATAAGTACTATTTAAAAGATGGATTAGAAGTAATGATTTCTGTATACCAGGGGGAGATTCTAGGAGTAATTCTTCCAGAAAAGGTAGAACTTACTGTTACTCAAACAGAACCAGCTGTCAAAGGAAATACGACCAACAATGCTACTAAAGATGCCGTTGTGGAAACGGGATTGTCTGTTAGAGTTCCGCTTTTCATTGAAGAGGGAGAAGCCATTTTAATCAGTACAAAAGATGGTTCTTATGCATCACGTGCTTAAAGAAGAAAATTTTTCTTCTTTTTTTTATCTCGTTGTATAAATAGAAAAAATATAGTAAAATAATAGTAGTTGTAAAAGTAGGAGGAGAATATGAAGAAAACAATAAGAGATTTTGATTTACAAGGAAAAAAAGTAATCATGCGGGTGGACTTTAATGTACCGCTGAAAGATGGTGTGATTCAAGATGATAATCGCGTTGTCGAAAGTTTACCAACTATCCGTTATGCGATAGAACATGGTGCGAAAGTGATTTTAATGTCCCATCTTGGAAGAGTAAAGACAGAGGAAGATTTAGCGAAGAATAATTTAGAGCCTGTAGCGGTTCGTTTAGGAGAATTACTTTCTAAAAATGTTACTTTTGTAGACACTACTAGAGGAGAAAAACTCGAATCTGCGGTCAATAGTCTTTCTAATGGAGATGTCTTGTTGATGCAAAATACAAGATATGAAGACTTAGATGGTAAGAAAGAAAGTGGCAATGACGCGGAACTTGGAAGTTACTGGGCATCTTTAGGAGATATCTATATTAATGATGCTTTTGGAACGGCTCATAGAGCGCATGCTTCTAATGTGGGAATTGCGAGTCACTTACCAAATGGAATTGGATTCTTAATTGAAAAAGAATTGAATCATTTAGAAAGAGCGATTCAAAATCCAGTAAGACCATTTACTGTCATTTTAGGAGGAGCGAAAGTTAGTGATAAAATCGGTGTGATTGAAAATTTAGGAAAAATAGCGGATACCATTTTAATCGGTGGAGGTATGATGTTTACTTTCCTAAAAGCACAAGGATATGAAGTAGGAAATTCTCTAGTAGATGCTGAAAATATGGAATTTTGTCAGACGATGTTAGCGAAATATCCGGATAAAATTGTATTGCCAGTAGACTGTGTTTGTGGAACGGAAATCAGTGAGAATTCTAGTGTTCGTACAACTTCTGTTAGTGATATTCACGAAGGAGAAATGGGATTGGATTTAGGCCCAAATACGATTGAACGTTTTACCAGTTATTTAAAAAATAGTCAAACGATTATTTGGAATGGCCCAGTAGGTGCTTTTGAAGTAGAAAAATTTGCAGTAGGAACAAAATCATTGTGTGAAGTGTTAGCGAGTTTAGATGCAACTGTCATTTTAGGGGGAGGAGATACCGCATCGGCTGCTATTCAATTTGGTTACAAAGACAAATTTTCTCATATTTCAACTGGTGGCGGAGCTTCATTAGAATTACTAGAAGGAAAAGAATTACCAGGCATCGCTATCATGTCTGAACAATAATATGAAGAATAAAAAAAATATTATTAATGTTGTCATATTAATAGGGATTACCTTATTGGTTCTCTATTTTGCTTTAAAAGATGATTATCAAAATATCATTCATGAGTTACGGCATGTTCAAACAGGATGGCTAGGACTCACTTTTGTTTTAGTCATCCTGTATTGGATAATTAGAAGCAAAGCAATTCATATTTTTTCAAAGAAATTTGTATCAAAAACCAAATATTTGAGTTCCCTTCAGCTAATGATTCGTACACAGTTTTTCAATGCTGTGACGCCATTCGCGACGGGTGGACAACCATATCAAATATACCATTTAGTGAAAGATGGTATGAAGATTACAACAGCAACTAGTGTTATTATTCAAAACTTTATTGTTTATCAGATTGCCATTGTATTGTTAGGGGGAATGGCAGTGATTGTGAATCATGCTTGTTCTCTTTATCAAAAGAATGTCTTATTGGGAAGATTAGTAACACTCGGATTTATTATTAATACTGCTGTCATTGTAGTTCTCTTTATGGTAGCTTTTAGTAAAAAACTCAATAAAAAGTTAATTCATATTGGAATTACAGTACTGACGAAATTAAAGATTGTGAAGGATAAGAAGAAAAAGTTAGAAGAGTGGGATGAGTACATCAATCATTTCCATGAGAGTGCTTCTTTACTGCTCAAAAACAAGGGAGAATTTTTCTTTACTATCTTTTTAAATATTGTCGCCCTTGTTCTTCTTTATTCTGTACCTTTAGTGCTTTTATATGGTATGGGGGATTATACTAGTTTTAGTTGGTTTGAAGCCATTGTAACAAGCGCTTATGTGATGTTGATTGGTTCTTTTGTTCCTATTCCAGGAGGAAGTGGAGGATTAGAATACGGCTTTATCGCTTTTTATAGTAACTTTATCACGGGTTCTAAATTGATGGCCATTATGTTATTATGGCGATTTGTCACATACTATTTTGGGATGATTGTAGGAGCTATCACAATCAATATGAGGACGGTGAAATCATGAGAATTGGATTATTTACAGATACGTATCCCCCTTTTATTAATGGTGTTTCTACTAGTATTGCCATGTTAGAACAAGCATTGATAAAACAGGGACATCAAGTGTTTATTGTTACGGTAAATCCTGACGATATGCACTATAAAACAGAGGATAATGATCGCATCATTCGTCTTCCTGGTATTCCTATCGGTATATATGATTATCGTTTAACTGGTGTTTATCCATTAAAAGCGATTAGTACCATTAAGGATTGGAATTTGGATATCATTCATTCTCATACCGAGTTTGGTGTTGGTACTTTTGCGCGTATTATTGCGAAACAATTAGATATTCCGATTGTTCATACGTATCATACGATGTATGAAGACTATATTCACTATATTACGAAAGGTTATTTTGACACCACCAGTAAGAAGATTGTGGAACATTTGACAAAGTTCTATTGTGATAAGACCGTAACTGAGTTAATTGTACCAACGAAGAAAACCTATGATTTATTTAAAGAAAAATATGAATATACGAGAAATATTCATATCGTACCGACAGGGATTGAAGTAGAGCGGTTTTATCGAGAAAATAATCAGGAAGATGAAACTTGTATTTTAAAAGCAGGTTTAGGAATTGAAAAGGATGATTTTGTTCTGTTGTTCGTTGGACGATTAGCTTCTGAAAAAAATGTAACATTCTTAATTGAAAATCAAGCTGATTTAGTGAAAAAGAATAAGCATTGTAAACTTTTAATCATCGGCGATGGACCAGATATGGAGTTATTTCAAAGACAAGCAAAGAAATTAAAAATTGAAGAGAATGTCATCTTTGCAGGAAAGATTGCCTGGGAAGATATTCACAAATATTACCAAATACCCGATGTATTTGTGACAGCTTCTCATACCGAGACACAAGGTCTTACCTTACTAGAAGCGATGGCTGCTTCTGTACCAGTAGTGGCATTAGATGATGATGCTTTCCGAGATGTCGTCATTCCAGATTTGAATGGATATTTATTTAAAAATAAAAAAGAATACCGTGAGGATATCGAATTTATTATGAAGCATCCAGAGGTATTAAAAAGACTGCAAAGACAAGCTAGAATCAATGCAGAATCGCACTCTGCTAAATATTATGCAGAAAAAGTATTAGATGTTTATTATACCGCTTTAGGTGGAAAACCAGAGGAACATAAAGAGAAGAAAACATTCTTCTCTAAAATGAAAAATGTAATAAAGAAGGGATTTCATGGCAAGTAAAAAATTAGTAGTTGGAAATATGAAAATGAATTTAACAGCGCAAGAAGTGAACAAATATTTAAAGGCAATGGAAAAAGTAAATACCAATGGACAAGTAGTCATTTGTCCAAGTACTCTTTATCTACCATATTTTGTTGGTAAAAATTTTCAGGTAGGTATTCAAAACATTGCTGCTTATGAATCAGGTGCTTATACGGGAGAAGTTTCAGCGAAACAAGCAAAAAGTATTCGGATGTCTTATACCATTATTGGACATAGTGAACGTAGAGCTTATTTTCATGAAACTGATGAGATTGTTCATCAAAAAATAGGAATGGCTTTAGAACAAAATCTCAAAGTAATCTTGTGTATTGGAGAGACAGAGGCAGAACGAGATGCTCTTAAGACATATCCTGTTTTAAAAAAGCAGATTAAAGCGGCTTTGAAAGGACTAGAATCTAAAGAAGTTTCTAAGATAGTCATTGCCTATGAACCAGTATGGGCAATCGGTACAGGAAGAGTACCATCGAATCAGGAAATTCAAGATACGATTACTTTCATTAAAGATATTGTGAAAGAAATCAGTCAAGTAGATATATCTGTTTTATATGGTGGAAGTGTGACTGATACCAATATTGCAAAATTAAATAAAATAGAAAATGTAGATGGATATTTGGTTGGTGGCGCTAGTACTAAAGCAGATCAGTTTCAAAAGATAATAGAAGTTGTTGTAACCCAATAACTTTTTTTATGGATTCGACAAAGTTTGATAAATAGTGTAGTAAGGTAGGTGTAGAATAAAGTAGTATCATAGGGAGGATAATATGAAAAAGATAAGATTATTAATGATAGATGACAATATTCAATTAATTGGAGCAGTAAAGGAGTATTTTCAAAATAATAAGGAAATAGAACTTGTTTTAGAAGCACATGATGGTAAAGAAGGGATAGAAGTTATTGAGAACGAACGGGAGAATTATGATTTTATCGTTTTAGATTTAATTATGCCAGTGAAAGATGGAATCTATGTACTAGAAGAGATGCAAAAGAGAGGTATCCAAAAAAATGTCATTGTCGCTACTAGTTATAATGCAATGGATGTCATTCGACAAGTGTCGGAATATGGAGTGAACTACTATATTTTAAAACCATTTGATTTAGAAGATTTAGAAAGAAAAATACTGGATTTATCGCACCGAGATTACAGTAATACCAGTATTGATTTACAATATAACAATTTACAAGTTTCCATTACGAAAATATTACATGAATTAGGGATTCCCTCTCATATTAAAGGATATCAATATATCCGTGAGGGAATCGGTATTCTCTATGAGAGACCAGAGACAATTGGAGGAATAACCAAAGAATTGTATCCCGAATTAGCCAGTAAATTTGATACGACAGTATCGAGAGTAGAACGTGCTATTCGCCATGCGATAGAAGTTAGTTGGAATCGTGGAAACTGGGATTTAATGGAGGAAATATTTGGACATAGTGTGGATATTGATAAAGCAAAACCTACCAATTCGGAATTTATTGTAACGATTGCTGATAAACTGAGACTAGATTATCATAAAGTGCATTAAAAAATATATAGATGCTGTTCTCTATATATTTTTTTGTTTTTGATAAGAAGTAAAACTTAACGTATCATATTGAAAAATACTTAAATCTTCTCGTTTGATATCATGGGTAATCGCATAATTTTGAGCGTTGATTAACTGTCTCAAATAGTAGTGTTCGAGCGATTCTTGTTCATCTTTAGAAGCAGGTACATGAGGAATCCCTAATTGTTCTTTAGTGGAAATCGCTAGACAAGGAAGCGTATCCGTAGCGAAGAAATCCCAAGATTTCTGAAAGAATGCCCAAACGATATTTTTTTCTTCCGCTGTGAGTGGTGTACACAATTCTTCCATGCCTTCTTTCGCACGGTTGTAGTCACGATTGAGAAAGACATCGAAATAAGAGGGATTATGTTCTATAAATTTGCGGAAAAAGGTAGGGGAAGAAAGCCCATAATAAGGAGAAGAAAGTAAGTGATCCGTGAAGAAGACAGGGGTACTACTTCGACCTTGATAAAAACCAAAAATATTCATTTTATGTTTTTGAAAAATTTTTCTTACTTCTTCAATTTCATTTAAGTCCCATGGTTTTTCTTTTAATACAAGTCCTTTTGATTGAATTGATGGTAAAAAGGCAGGACTAAAACTATGAAAGACATATCCCGTTTCTAAAAAGGCACGGAGATGTTCAAAAGAAGGATCTGTTTGTCTAGCTTTTTCAAACGAGTGCTTAAGACAAGCAGTGGCAAATTCATGATTGACATGTTTCTGAATGAGATCTCTTCGTTTATAAATTTCCTCACATATAAAAGTAAGATTTTCTAAAGATAGACACTCTCCAGTAATAATGTGATTGTAAATAGACATGTCAATGACATTTAAATATTCTTCTTTTGTTAACAAATATTGCTTTGCGATAGCTTCTAATAAAAGTTTTCCTTTTTCATCTTCTAAAAATGTTAACCATTCCAATGTTATCACCAAAGATATTGTATCAAATCAAACTATTCAATTCAAGTCAAAAAAAGCATCTTAGATGCTTTAATGATTGACAATTCGATATAAGTTGAAAGATGGTCGATTGAAGAACCGAAATTTGACATTAGATGTTCCCACTCCACTAGAGATATATAAATCGGTATCACCAAGGTCATAATAGTTATCATAATATTTTTTGGCATGTGGTGGAAGAATGATAGCGCCGACGATAGGAAAACGAACTTGACCATTATGAGAATGTCCCGCTAAAATCAATTGAAATTTAGAATAGTCAATTTCATCAATATAATCTGGTTCATGAAGAATTAAAATATTGTAGGAACTTTCTATTTCCTCTATTTTCTTAAAAGCACCTGCTGTTTTTTCTACAATAGATTCTCCGTATTCTCCCGTTGAGACTCCTGCAATTAGAATAGGAGCATTATCACCATTATAGAGAACTTGGTAAGTATCATCTAAATCTGTTAGTCCTGTATTGGAGATAACTTCTTGGTAATTCTCATGGGTGGAATCGTGATTTCCCATAATAATATATTTACCGAGAGTGGCATCTAACTTAGATAGTTCTTCTTCTAGATGATCTAAATCTTTTTCTGTATAAAGAATATCTCTATCCAATAAATCTCCTGTAATCACAATAATATCTGGTTTACATTCATTGACTTGTTTTACTAACCTTTGAATATCTTTTAAGGAAGTAGTGTGAAGAAAGTGGATATCGCTAATGTGCGCTACTTTTAATCCATAGAAACTACCTGGTAAATTTTCATGAACGACTAAATACTCTTTGGTAATAAGTCCAGATGTGGATATAAATCTAGCATATAAAAGAGTACTAATTCCCAAAACTAAAAGCACAATGACAATTTTTAACCATAGTCTAATCTTTCTTTTTGGAGATTTTTCTTCCATAGTATCACCGTACTCATTTTAACATACTTCCCTTAGAAATACAATGAATAGGATATATACAAATAGGGGATTGTATGTTAAAATAAAAAAGAGGTTAGAGGATATGAAACGGAAAACAATCTTGTTTGTAATAGGCTTTTTGTTATTCACAACCGGCTGTGGCAAAGATAAATTGGTATGCAAAGAAGGGGAACTAGAAGGAGACTTTTGTGTCATAAAAGAAATTTCGGATGCACAGATTCTCTGTGACACGGGATATCGTTTGGATAGTACTATTCAGAAATGTGTGAAAGAAGAAGTAGTGGATGCTGAATATACTTTTTCTTGCTCTGATGGATACTATTTGAGTGGGGCTAGTTGCTATAGCAATGAATCCAAAGAAAAAGTATCCGGTAAAAGATGCGCAACAACTCAAAGTGAGTATAATGAATATATTAAATCTACCCCAACAACCGGATTTTACGGTAGCAAGGAAAAAGGAAATCAATGTATTTATGAATTTTGTAATCTCTCTATTGATGGACGATGTGTCAATACAGTTGAAAGAGAAGACAAAATGATGACTATTTCCGTTTGCCCAAGTGATACGGTAGCCGTTGGAAATGAATGTAAATTAAAAGAAAAAGGAAAAATTCATTACTATTGTAAAGATGGGTATACACTAGTAGATGACAATCACTGTGCGGGAACAGAGACACGAAAACCAAATTATATCTGTGAGAATGGAAGTTATAATGAAGAGACACAACAATGTGAGAAAAAAATTGAGGAAGCTCCTCAAAAAAAATAGAAATTCACTGTTTTATGGTGAATTTTTTGCTTGTTGTATTTTGTCGTTTTCTAAGGTATAATATAAACAGAATAGAGGGTGTTTATATGCGCAAACTAAATAATAAAGGATTCGCCATTTCCGCTATTTTATATACACTATTAATATTAACCGTCTTACTAATGTTTTTAGTAGTTAGTGTGATGTCGAATCGGCGAGCAACTCTCAATCGCTTATCGGATAAAGCAAAAGAAGATGTTGGAAAGCAAGAAGAAGTGATAGAACCACCGGCTCCTCTTACTTTATTTGAAGTGATTGCAGGAAAGTCGAAGGGAAATGATTCCACTATTAATTATAAACAATACTCTTCCGCTACCAATGGGGAAGGTGTATATGTGATTACGAAAACAGCTGGTAATTCCTATCCGATTTATTTCTACCGAGGAAATGTAAAAGATAATTATATTGTGTTTGCAGAACATTGTTGGCAAATTGTTAGAACCTTAAACAATGGAGGAATAAAGTTGATTTATGTAAACAGTGGTACTACTTGTAAATACGATAAGAATAGTGTCATTAATCCCGGTACGACAAATAAGGAAAACTATTCCACCACTGCTGTAAACGGACATACCTATTCTAGTTCTAATGTTAAAAAGGTAGTAGATAATTGGTATACGAACAATATTGCGAATAAAGCGGATGCTGTTCACGTCAACAATACGATATGGTGTAATGAAACCGTTACGACAACTCAGGCAGCTACTAGAACTCCTGAGGTAAATACGTGTAGTCGTACAGTTACTGCTAAAGCAGCCTTACCGACCTATGATGAAGTCGTATTGGCAGGAGGAGTATATAATACGAGTGGTGTTCATCGAAACTATTATCTATATATAGAGCAGAATCACGATGTGCCATCTTCTCAATTAGATAATATTACAGCAGTAACGATGACAGTTGCGAAAGCTAGTTCTTCTACCTCTACCGCGAGTCAGGTTTACTATATTGGTAGTAATGGTCAGTTAGATGCCTATAATGTGAAGTATGGATATAATATACGTCCAATGATAGCTATCGCACCAGGTGCGATGTATGCCTCTGGGGATGGAACACAGGCAAACCCTTATCGAGTAAGTTGGTAGAAAATTTATTGACAAATGAAAAAGAATTCTTTATAATACTAGGAGAAAAACGAAGAACAAGAGGAGTATTTGAAAAATACTTATTAGAGAGGAAAAGTCATCGGCTGAAAGCTTTTCTAAAGGATATTCAAAGAAGGTAGCTTGGGAGTTTACTATTTGAACAACAGTAGAATAGTACGTATATCTGCGTTAAGGAATTGAGGTAATCGAAAGATTATAAAAAAAGGTGGTACCACGAG
>CANRDB010000026.1 GCA_947629315.1 uncultured Bacilli bacterium | reverse complement strand
AAGAAAGTATTTGTTCAATTATATGAAGAAGGATTAATTTATCGTGGCGAGAGAATTATTAACTGGGATCCTGTTGCTAAGACGGCTCTTTCTAATGAAGAAGTTATTTATAAGGAAGATGAAGGTGCTTTTTACCACTTAAAATATTTTATTGAGGGAACGGAAGAATATTTGGATGTCGCAACTACTCGTCCAGAGACGTTATTTGGAGATACTGCGGTTGCTGTAAATCCAACGGATGAACGCTACAAACATCTAATTGGTAAAAATGTTATCTTACCAGTTGTTGGAAAATGTATTCCGATAGTGGGAGATGAACATGCAGATCCAACATTTGGAACAGGTGTCGTTAAAATTACCCCTGCTCATGATCCTAATGACTTTGAAGTTGGAAATCGTCATCACCTAGAGCGAGTAGTCGTTATGAATGAAGATGCGACGATGAATGAAAAAGCTGGCATCTATGCAGGATTAACAAGAGAAGAATGTAGAGAGAAATTAGTAAAAGATTTAGAAGCATCTGGTATTTTAATTTCTGTTGAAAAAATGGTTCATAGTGTTGGTCATAGTGAGAGAACAGATGCCGTTGTTGAACCTTATTTATCAAAGCAATGGTTTGTAAAAATGCGTCCTCTTGCAGATAGAGTATTAAAAAATCAAAAGAATAAAAGTAAGAAAGTAAACTTTGTTCCTCCTCATTACGAAAAAACGATGAATCACTGGATGGAGATTACCTACGATTGGTGTATTTCTCGTCAATTATGGTGGGGACATAGAATTCCAGCTTGGTACAAAGGGGATGAAGTATACGTAGGAATGAACCCGCCTAAAGGAAAAGGTTGGGTACAGGATAACGATGTATTAGATACATGGTTTTCTAGTGCTTTATGGCCATTTGCTACATTAGGTTGGCCAGAAGAAACTGATGACTATAAGAGATACTATTCCAATGATTGTTTAGTAACTGGTTACGATATCATTCCTTTCTGGGTAAATAGAATGACCTTCCAGGGACTTAAATTTACGGATAAACGTCCTTTTAGGGATTGCTTAATTCATGGATTAATTCGTGATAAAGAAGGACGAAAAATGAGTAAATCTTTAGGAAATGGTGTCGATCCAATGGATGTTATCGAAGAATATGGATGTGATGCCCTACGATTCTTCTTAACGACAAACTCTGCACCAGGAGCTGATTTACGGTATGATGAAGAAAAAGTAAAATCGACTTGGAACTTTATCAATAAACTATGGAATGCTTCACGATTTGTTCTCATGAACCTTGAAGGATTCACCGAAAAAGATTATACTTTCAAGAAATTATCTCTTGCAGATAAATGGATATTGACCAAATTAGAACATACGATAGAAGAAGTAAGAAGAAATATGGAGACATATGATTTCCATAATGTAGGCAATGCTTTATATTCTTTCATTTGGAATGATTTCTGTGATTGGTATATCGAGTTATCTAAAAAAGATATGTCAAATACCAATAAGAGTGTTCTTCTAAAAACTCTTACTAGTATTGTAAAGATGCTTCATCCATCCATGCCTTATGTAACGGAAGAAATTTATCAAATGTTACCAATCAAAGATAGCGAGTCTATCATGATTAGTGCTTATCCAAAAGTAGAGAAGAAATATATCTACGAAGAAGAAAAAGAAATGTTAGATAAAGTACTCGAGGATATTGTAGCCATTCGTAACTTAAAAGCTACGAATAACATTACGAAACAAGCTCAAGTTACTTATCAAACTTCTCATGAATTAGAACCAATCTATACATCCCAATTAAAAATAACGGGTAATGAGGAGAAAATTCAAGAAGGACTTTTAACAAGTAATTATAAATCAAAATATATCGATATTACTTATTATTATGAAGGCTCAAAAGAGGATACTGCTAAGAAAGACGAAGAAATTCAAAAATTAGAGGCATCTATTGAACGTCGTCGTAAACTTCTTAGTAATGAGTCTTATGTTCGTAAAGCACCAAGCCATATTGTAGAAGCAGATCGTAAAAAATTAGCCGAAGAAGAGGAAAAACTTAGTCTTTTAAAACAATCATAATCTATATTCTAAAGGAAGTTTGATAGTGTAAACTTCCTTTTTTTGTCTATGAATTTTACTAGAATCATGCTATAATAACACTAGAAAAAGGGATTTATTTGGTTGACAAATATTGTTGGGTAGAAACTCGCGAATATAAAGGAGAAATGTAAAATGAGTATGAGAGCCAAAAATATTACACTAGTCATCGTGAGTATCATTATTGTGGGATTTATGGTATCGACTTATCTAACAGAAAAAAGTATGAAAACAAATCGTTCCAATAAAGAACAGTCAAACTCTATGACCAATGTGTCTAATACCGACACGAATTCTAGTAGTAATAAGGATATTCCGGTGAACTCTAATAGTAATTCACAAACAAACTCAAGTAGTAATACGAATAGTGTAGTGAATTCAAATACCAATCAATCAACCAACACGAATAGTAATACAAATAGTTCCAGCAATTCGAATAACAAATTTTCTAATACGAACGTAAATTCTAATGTCACGACCAATACCAATCAAACGAGTAATTCTAACGTTACGAGCAATCAAAACTTAGGAAAGAATGTTCTTGCTTCTGGAACGGTAGATGGAAAGAAGATAGTGGTTAGAAATACTTGTAGTGGTTCTGCAACACAGGCAATAGATGAATACTACCGAGATACCCATTATGTATACTATTTTAATACAGGTATCAGTGGATGTATTCGTGTAGAAGTTAATGGAAAAGATTACTCTATTAAAGAGGCCTTGAACAGTAAAATAGTAGCACCAGATGAAATAGAGAAAGTTGGTTATTCGTTAAATAAAAAGAGTACGGGAACAGTTTCTAGATAAGGAAGATAGTGGCATCTTCCTTTTTTCACCCTCCTATCTCATTGTCATATACTATGTTAGGAGGTATATATGGGATTTTCAGATAACTTTTTTAACAAGGTAGAAAGGAAGACGAATGTCGATAAAAAGACGATTTTGGAATTAGCAAAAGAACTTCAAGAGAATGATTTAAAAAATGAAAATACTCTTCGCGATGTCATTCAAAAATTAAGTACTATGACGGGAAAGCCAGTATCACAGGAACAAGAAAATAAAATTGTCAATGCTGTTATTAACGATAAAGTTCCTAATAATGTTGATAAAATGTTCTAACACCATCTTGGTGTTTTTATTTTTGTCTATTATGATTGGATTGAAAGTCTTTTGGTTGTAATCATAAGGGATTTGCTGTATAATGTTGATAGGAAAGTAGGGGTATCATGAGACGTAAAAATGGTTTTACGCTTGTTGAATTAATGGCTATTTTAGTTATTTTAAGTGTATTATTACTAGTAACTGTTCCAAGTATTACAAAGACTTTTAAAGATTCGAGCGATATGGAATTAGAAGAATATCGTAAAACATTGTGTTTAGCAGCTAAAACGTATGTAGAAGTAGAAGAGGAAGCACAGAATAAAAGTTGGACAACGATGACTTCTTTCAATACTTCTGTATTAATAGATTATGGGTATATTAATGATAATCTAAAGAACCCTAGTACGAAGACTTTGGATACGACGATTAAGGTACAAAAAGCGACTAGTGGGGAATTTTCTTGTATTGTAGCGGGAAAACAGATTAGTATTTAAAATTCTTTTTTAGGAGATAAAACATGTGGAAAATAGGAAATGTTGAGATTGAGAATCCAGTTGTTTTAGCGCCTATGGCTGGTATCAGCAATAGTGCTTATCGAACGATTATTAAAGAGATGAACTGTGGTTATATGGTAGCCGAGATGGTAAGTGATAAAGCCATCATGTACGGAAGTAAAAAAACGCAAGATATGCTTTATATGACAGATTTTGAAAGACCGATAGGCCAACAGATATTTGGTAGTGACAAAGAATCATTTGTAGTGGCTGCTAAATATGTCTATGAACATATGCATCCTGATATTATTGATATTAATATGGGGTGTCCAGTTCCTAAAGTGGCGGTTTCCGCACAAGCGGGAAGTGCCTTATTGAAGTCTCCAGAAAAAGTAAGAGAAATTGTAGCAGCAGTTGTTCAAGCAGTACCGATTCCCGTTACTGTCAAAATGAGAAGTGGCTGGGATGAACACTCTATCAATGTCGTTCAAATTGCGAAAATATGTGAAGAAGCAGGAGCATCTGCTATTACCGTTCATCCACGAACTCGCAGTCAAGGATATAGCGGAAAAGCCAATTGGAATCTCATTAAAGAAGTAAAAGAAAATGTCTCTATTCCTGTCATTGGTAATGGAGATATTTTGAGTTGTTATGATGCGAAGAGAATGATGGAAGAGACTCATTGTGATGCGGTTATGATTGGAAGAGGAGCCCTTGGAAATCCTTGGCTTATCAAAGAGTGTGTCGATTATTTAACTGGAGGGTATGAACCAAAAGAAGTGACCATTTCAGAAAAAATAGCCATGATTAAGCATCATTTAGACTATCTTTTAAAGACAAAGCCTCAGAAAGTAGCTATGTTAGAAATTCGTAGTCATGCAGCATGGTATTTGAAAGGACTTCCCAATGCCAAAGAATTAAAACAAGCGATTTTTCAAACGACGATGCCAGAAGAGTTTTGTCATTTACTAGAAACCTATGAGAAGACGATGGGAGGAGAGGTATGAAAGTTATTCGTATCAAAGCCTATATCATTGATTTTTTGATTTTGGCAGTTGCACTCGGAGTGATTCAAATGGCATTTCCTAAAAGTGATTATTTTGAAACTTTAGAAGCTGAGCAAAATGGAATCGTAGAGGACTATTTAAGCCATCGGATTGGTTTTATGGAATATGTAGAAAATTATGGAGAACTTTATTATCAATCTAGTATGGAACGACAACTCCCTTATTTGCTCTATTTCTTTTTTATGTTGATTTATTTTGTGGTATTTCCTTATTTGTGGAAAGGAAGAACAATTGGTTGTTACTTATGCAATGTACAGATAGAGCGATTTGATCAAGGGGATTTGCAACCTTGGCAGCTATTTGCCCGTTATTCGATTGTTTTTGGACTTTTATATGTTCTCATGAACAATATCTTTTTAGCAATACTTCCTAGTAGTATTTATTTTATAGCCATATCGGTAGTGGCTCTGTTGCAATTCGTGTTAGCGCTCTTTTCGGCTGGAACCATTTTGTTTCAAAAAGAAAAAAGAGGGTTACATGAACTTTTAAGTAATACAGAATTAACGAAGATTATTGATAAAAAGAAGATTGCTCGATTGGAAAAGAAATAAAAATATACACAAGTATGTGCATAAAAATATCGTGGAATGACTTTTAGAATAGGTGGTGACTCATGAACGAATTGATTCAAAAGTTTGAAGAAAATAGGTTAAATCAAGCACTTGAAAAATATATGGAGACACATGACGATTTTGAACTTTCTGATTTTCTTAAAGATTACGCACCAGAAGTGTTTCAAATCTCAGAAGAACAATACCTTCAGTTTTTGCATGCTATTGATCAGGAATTTGTTTCAAGCATCTTATCTTCTCGAGAACTATCGATTGAGAATATTTCACAAGTTGAAGATGTATGCAATCCTATGCAGATTTTTGAAATGTATTCCCGTCATTTAGAGAATCCTCAGGCTATGGATTATGTGACTTCCTTTCTGCAAAATAACCCAAAAGAATATTCCTATGATTGGACATCAATCTTTTCCACTTTAGAAGAGTCTTCTCTTACTAGTGGACAATTAGAAACCGTTTTGAATTCGATACCATCCTCTTTGGAAGTAGATTTTCCTGATTCGTGGCTTCAAAATGAGTCCTATTTATCTGCAATTTTAAAATGCTCTCAAGGAAATTTATCGAAAGAAAATATTTCAAAAATTCCAAGTCAGTTGATTAATCAAAATATAGATTATTTTCTAAATTGGGTAAACACACATTCTGATGGGTTTTCACCTAATATGACCGCTAATCTTGAGTTTGTGAAGGCATATTTTCAAAACGTTTTATCGGGAATAGGAAATATGAATGGAAATTTTTGCGGCGCTATTGACTCTTCTTGTTTTCCTTATTTGGAGCAAAATGCTAGTTTATTACTAGAAAAGTTAACAGATCCAAGTCAGTTGTTCAACAACCAAAATGTTTTAAACAGTAGTACTTTTTTAAGATTATTCTGGGAAAAAGATAGAAAACAGTTGAGTAACTTTAATCGACAGTTCATTGCAGAGGAATTACCTTATTTATATGAACATGGTTTTCAACCGAAAGAGGATGGGAATTTCTTATTGGAGAGTAATTTACTGGTTCGAAAAATGATAGAATACGAATTTAACAATTTTGGGACATGTAATATCTTAAATGATTTAGAACCAAGTCAGATAGAACAACATCTTGAATTTGCTTTTCAACATGGTTATCACATTAATGAAAAAACACCAGCGAGTATTACTTCAAAGTTAGAATGTATACAAATGGCTTTTCGATATCATGATTATCAGGCAATCGATTATACAACTATCGAGTTTTCTGATGAGGATTTAAAAGAGGCATTAGCGGGAGGCTATCGTGTATCTAAAAGTACTCATGATCATTCCTCATACATTCTAGGAAAAGACCAACTGATGAAAGATTACTGTTCGACTACGTTTTCAAAAGAAAAAATTGAAAATTCTAAAGTTCAATATTTACAAGAAAAAATAGGGTATGGATATACGAATTTGATTTTAGAGGAATTGTTGAAAGATGATCAAATCCTTACCAATTTTGGTGAGACAGATATTCTTAGAATGGTGAAATATGTTTATTTTATGGACCATGATAAGGAACTTTCAAAGGTTGTCCAAAACGGGCAAGTATCTTTGTTGCGAGATGTAATGAGAGCTTTGACAAATCAAGAAGAAGTAGATATTATTCTCATGAACGAAATTCTTACTAGTTTTTCAGATTATGCCGAATTATGTAGGAATGTTTTACAAGGACCTTCTCAAGTATCCGACTTTCAAATATTGCGACAAATTTTATCGGTTCCTAAAGGTTTAGAGTTGACGTCTTTAGAGGATTTAAGAAATTATAAACAGAAAGTATTTGAGAAAAATCAGCAAATGATTCAAGAACATTCAAATGATATGTTAGATGTTATCTGCAAGATGCTATGTGGAAAGAATCGTGATGAGGTTGATAGAGAATTAAAAGGGGTTTGGAATCCTAGTACTATCCAACTTTTAGCGGCAAATATTAAGGATAGTAATTGGCGTGATAAAGCTCTTCGTTATAGTACTATTCTAAATTGGTTAGAATCTCTCTTTCAATTGGATCAAGAAAAGTTACGAGATTTAGCCACTCGATTTAATCAAAATATGTTAGATAATTCTATTCCCGGATTGGCGGTGTTGCAAAGAGGTTTTGAAAATATGACAAAAGAACTTGGAGCCATTTGTGGGGCGGAATTAACAGAGAAATTTACGAATTTTCAAGCTCTTTCTACGAAAGAGGGTTGCACGGTACTTCCTAACAAGTATCAAGCTTCTCTAAAGACGACAGATGGGATACCAATTGAAAGTCGAGAGGTAGATTATATCGAGTTAGAGGGAATGCCTTTTACCACTTTGGCACATGTCATGAATGCTTATGGAGACCGTTCAAAATTAAGTGATTATAAACATCCAAGGATGATAGGAAAAACGTATATTTGCCTTTCTGCAATTAATGGTGAAAAGTTTAGTTTGGCTTCTAGCAAAAAGTCAGATGAAAATCATGTGACGTTATTATTTAGTGATTTTATCCCGTCACAATTGCTTTTAGCAGGACCAAATGACTTAGGATCTGATAGCAGGTCTAATAACTTAAGTATTACTTATGATAATATCAAAGATGCTAGTTTCGCACCTGTTGCTAAAAATATTCATGATACATCAGGTGGTTCTTATAATGAATATGTGATGTATCGGGAAGATCAAAATGGTAAAAATATTTATCCTTCTGGTATTTTAATTCGAGGGAAGGAGCCAACCCAAGAAGAAATTAATGCGGCGGCTTATTTAAATGTTCCAGTCGTTAAAATTAATGAACAAAAGTATTTCCATAATCAAGTTACTTGGAAAACAGAAATAGAGCCGAGTTTGAAAGAAAAATTCCAACAACTACGTAGTGAAATTGTCCAAATTGATCAGTTATTAGGTAATCAACCAGAAATAGTGGAAGAAGAGTTTGGAAAGGCGATGTAAATGGAAGAAAAAAAATTAGATAATAGTGAAGAAATGATTTTATTTATCTCTCAATTGATGAAAGATGTGGATGTGGAAGAATTAGAGCCAGCTAAGGAAGAAATAGTGAAGCAAAAACAAAAAATAATAGAATCCTATACTGCTAAAGAAGAAATACAAAAAAGGGAAAATGACTAGTACTTTTCCCTTTTTTGTGGTATCCTAGAAGAGTAAAAACGCGATAGAAAGAAAAGGAAGTGATTAACATGCGCGAACTTACAGAACAAGAACAGGTGAGACGCGAAAAAGCAGAAGATATTCGTGCGATGGGTATGGACCCATTCGGACATCGCTTTGAACGTACACATACCTCAGGTGATATCCGAAAACAGTATTCTGATAAGACTGGTGAAGAATTAGAAGCATTGAATATACCCGTTACAGTAGCAGGAAGGATTATGACCAAACGTGGTAAGGGAAAAGCAGGTTTTATGCACATCCAAGATCGCGATGGACAAATTCAAATCTATGTAAAGTTAGATAATGTAGGAGAGGAAAATTACAATTTATTTTTAAAAGCAGATTTAGGAGATATCGTAGGAATTGAGGGAACTTTATTCATTACTCATACTGGAGAGTTATCTGTTCGAGCAATGAAATATATTCATTTAGTAAAAGCCTTAAGACCTCTTCCAGAAAAATTTCATGGACTTACGGATATTGAAGAAAGATACCGTCGTCGCTATGTGGACTTAATTATGAATGAAGATTCCAAACGAGTAGCGTTCTTACGTCCAAAGATTATTCGTTGTATTCAAAACTTTATGGATAATAGAGGCTTTACAGAAGTAGAAACTCCGATTTTATCTACCTTACTGACAGGAGCAAGTGCGAGACCTTTCATCACTCATCACAATACGCAAGATTTAGATATGTACTTACGAATTGCATTAGAGTTACCACTAAAAAGATTATTAGTAGGGGGTATGGAGGCTGTCTATGAAATCGGTAGAGTATTCCGAAATGAAGGGATGGATCCAAAACACAATCCAGAATTTACTTTGATGGAAGCCTATCTTGCTTACAGTGATTTAGAAGGTATGATGGAACTTACAGAAAGTATGTATCAAACAATCGCCAAAGAAGTATTTGGTAAAATGACATACCAATTTAGTGGATATGAGATCAATCTAGAAGGACCATGGAAGAGAATTAGTATGGCAGATGCTATTAAAGAAAAAACTGGTATTGATTTTAAAACGGACATGACTTTAGAACAAGCTCTCGCTTTGGCGAACGAACATCATATTCCAGTAGAGGAGCATCAACACTCGGTAGGTCACATTATGAATTTATTCTTTGAAAAATATGTGGAAGATACTTTAATTCAACCGACATTCCTCTATGGACATCCTATTGAAATATCTCCATTGACTAAGAAAAATCCAAATGATCCAAGATTTGTCGATCGCTTTGAATTGTTTATTGCTGGAAAAGAGTTTGCCAATGCTTATACCGAGTTAAATGATCCTATTGATCAATTGGCTAGATTTGAGGAACAATTAAAGGAAAAGAATCTTGGAAATCAAGAGGCAAATGATATCGACAATGACTTCATTGAAGCCTTAGAATATGGTATGCCTCCAGCTGGTGGTATCGGTTATGGAATTGATCGATTATGCATGCTATTCTTAGAGCAAGAATCTATTCGTGATGTGTTACTATTCCCAACGATGAAAGAAAGAAGTTAGTATGCTGTTATATGTGGTAAGACATGGAAAAACAGCTTGGAATGAAGAAGCAAAAGTGCAGGGAATCTCGGATATTCCCCTTTCGGAGCAGGGAAAAAAAGAAGTACTAGAACTAAAAAAGGAACTAGACAATATTGCAATTGATGTCGTCATTTCTTCTCCCCTTAAAAGGGCAAGAGAAACTGCCGCTATCTTAGTAGGAAATCGATTTCCCATCAACATTGATGATCGAATTTCTGAACGAGATTGGGGGATGAATGAAGGAATGTTCATCGATGAGACAGATACTTGGGATTGTTGGGATGTTATTTTAAACACTAACGTTCAAAATATTGAAAGAATACAAGATTTTATGAGTCGAATATCAGAATTCTTAGAAGATATTAAAATTCGTTATGCGAAACAACATGTATTACTTGTCACTCATAGTGCTGTCATTCGTGTGATTCATTATTTATTAGGGCAAATTCCTCCAGATGGAAATTTAAGTAGAATGGAAATTCCTAATTTAAGAATTATAGAATATGAGATAAAATGACATTTAACAAAATAAAAAATAGGAAAGGGAAAAAATTATGAAATTATTATGTGTAAATGCAGGAAGTTCTTCTTTAAAATTTCAATTATTTGAAATGCCAGAAGAAAAAGTAATCATTAGTGGTTATATTGAAAAGATTGGTTCTCCAGATAGTTTTTGGAATACCAAAATTAATGGACAAAAAATAAGAGGAGAAAAATTTATTCTTGACCATACAGAAGCAGTAGCTGTTTTAATTGATGAATTATTAAAACATAAAGCTATTGAAAGTATGGATGAAATCAAAGGAATAGGACATCGTGTTTTACATGGAGGAGAAAAATATTCTGATTCTGTGTTAATTACAGAGGAAGTTATTCAAAGTATTCGTGATTTAACGAAGTTAGGTCCTCTTCATCATCCAGGAAATTTAGCGGGAATTGAGGCTATGCAAAAAGTATTACCAAATGTACCAATGGTAGCTGTTTATGATACCGCTTTTCATCAAACTATGCCAAAGATTAACTATATTTATCCAGTACCTTATGAATGGTATGAAGAATATGGCGTTCGTCGTTATGGATTCCATGGTACTAGCCATAAATACATTACACAAGCCGTTCAGAAAATGTTAGGTAGAGACGACGTAAATATTATTAGTTGTCATATTGGTAGTGGTAGCAGTATCTGTTGTGTAAAAGATGGAAAATCTTATGATACAACGATGGGATTAACACCATTAGATGGACTTATGATGGGAACTCGTTCTGGTTGTATTGATCCATCTATCATTGAATATGTTTGCAAAGAATCTGGACAAGATGTATCTGAAGTAACGACCATTTTGAATAAGAAGAGTGGATTACTAGGAGTTAGTAAACAATTTGCTGATCATAGAGACATTGAAAATGCGATGAATGACGGGGATGAATTAGCGCGTCTTGCCAATGATATGTATATTCAAAGAATCGTGAATTACATTGCCGAGTATTATGTAAAATTAGAGGGTCATGTAGATGCTATCGTCTTTACAGCAGGTCTTGGAGAAAATGCTCGAGAGTTTAGAGAGGCTATTATCAGTAAATTGAATTGTATTGGCTTAAAGATAGATAAAGAAGCGAATATGAGTATTGCTAGTTATAAGGAACAACATGAGGGTAAAATTTCTGCGGAAGATTCTGTTTGTCCTATTTATGTTATTCCAACAGATGAAGAAGTAATGATTGCTCGAGATACTTATGCATTAGTAAAATAAAGAGCGAATGCTCTTTTTCTTATAGGAGTGGTAGTATGAAATTAAAAATCGGTACTTTGAATTGTCAAAATAATGATGAAAATAGAAATAATTGCCATAATCATGCTCAGATTTTAGCGCACCATATTTTAGAACAAAAATATGATATTTTAGGAACACAAGAATTAACGATGAAGTTTACAAGAGCAGTTGATCATTATCTCAAGGAATACGATTTTTATGGTGATTATCAATATGGAAGAGGGATTATTGGTAGGTATTTTCCCATTATTAAATCTTTCAATCAAGGAAATCACATTATCACACCATTGCCAGTAGCAGAGACTAGAACAAGGGTATTACCATGGCTCCGTTACCATTGGAAAGATTTTTGGCGAGCCTTTAAAAAGAAATCTATTGCTAGAAGAATCATGACCAGAATTGAACTAGATATGCCACGAGAACGGATTTATGTATTTAATACTCATCTTGATTACTATACTCCTGCTCTTCAAAAAAGACAGTTGGCATATGTTTTGAAAAAAATAAAAAAGTATTATCGATATGGTTCAATCGTGCTGATGGGGGATTTTAATTTAGAAACCAAAGATGATATTTTTGCTGATTTCATTCAAGAATTAGAATTGCTAGGCATTGTGAGAGTTCCTGTCTTTGATAAAACCAATCATGCTAAGTATCGTGAGAAGACTTCCATCGATCATATCTTTATTCCTAAAAAGTGGAAGATATTAGAGTGTGGTACACTCAATATGGAGGATCTTAGTTATTTGACAGATCATAAAGCTGTCTATGTAGAAGTATTAACGGATTAAAAGTCAAAGCATAAACTTTGACTTTTTTGTCTATCAATAGAATTTAACCTTTACATTTAGATAAAAAGTACCGTTTCCTAGCCAAAGGATTACTAGATTATTCCCAAGAACTATGATAAAATGAAAAGGGAAGGTGGTTTTATGTTTTTATATCGCCAAATTTATCAAAAGATTAAAAAATATGATACGATTATTCTCGCACGACATATTGGGCCAGACCCAGATGCATTAGGAAGTACGTTTGGATTAAAAGAGTCTATTTTAGCGACGTTTCCTAAAAAGAATGTATTTGTAGTGGGAGCAGGTACTCATAAATTTCACTATCTAGGTAGTGTCGATAAAATGCCAGAAGATACGACACATGCTCTTTTAATTGTACTAGATACTCCGGATTGGAAAAGAATTGACGGTATAGAAGAACATAATTTTGCTTGTAAAATTAAAATTGATCACCATCCATTTGTGGAAAAGTTTGGAGATATCGAGTGGATTGATGATACGGCTTCTTCGGCCTCTCAATTGGTGATTGAATTAATTTATCACACTCGTTTAAAAATGACGAAAGAAACCGCCAGCAAGTTATTTATTGGCCTTATTGCTGATACGGAAAGATTTTTATATGCCTATACAACCCCTAAGACGTTTCAATTAGTCGCCAAACTGGTGCAGGATACGAAATTGGATTTTACAAAACTTTACCCATTATTGTATTCTAGGCCATTGAAAGAAATTCGTTTTCAAGGTTATTTAATGAGTCATTTAACGATTACGGAGCATGGCTTTGGTTATGTTAAAATTGATGATGATATCTTAGAAGAATATAAAGTGGATGCAGCAACCGCCGGTAATATGATTAATAACTTTAATTATATTGATGAGATGATTGCTTGGGCCTTTTTCTCTCATGATAAAGGAAATAATAATATTCGAGGTTCTATTCGTTCTAGAGGACCTGTTATTAATGAGACAGCTGCTTCCTTTGGCGGAGGGGGACATGCCTATGCCTCTGGTGTTCGTCTTTCTGACTTTGATAAGGTAGATGAATTGATTGAAGCATTAGATTCTGTTTGCGAAAAATATAAGGAAGAAGAAAAAGATAGGAAATAACTATCTTTTTTAGGATATGATAAGAAAAAGGAGTGAGAATATGCAATTGAAAATAGATTTAACGGGATATGATTCTAGTGTGAAAGCTATTGATATATTTAGGACACAGGACTATTTTGAAAGAGAATTTCCTGGTTTTATTTTAAGAATTCGTAAAAAAGATGATGAAACCGGTGCCTATTACAATGGAAACTTGGCTTTTAAAGTAAAACAAAATTCTAACAAAAAAGAGTATGTAAATCTTCTCTTTGAGGAAAGTACCTATCAGTGTAATGTGACTGATTTAAAAGAATGTAAAAGCAAACAAGAAATTAAAGAATATATTCAAAAAAAGAAGAATGCACTGGAGAAAATGAAACCTCTTTATCACTTTTCTCTTCCTAAAATTACTTTTCAATTAGCGAAAACCTGTCAAGATATTTCTGATTTAGAAAGAAGACTAAAACATTTTCAAAAAGATATTACTCCGCATGGCTTTCTTTTTGACCTCGAATCGCTTTTAAAGGATATTCAAAAAGAGTTAGAGTATGGCTCAAAAGAAAATCCAAAAACACTTACTATTTTCCTTCAGACTACGGAGGAACCAACCATTTATAATATGCTAAAAGTACAACAATACTTCTTAAGTAATCTATTATTTACGAAGTACGAAAAGGTTGATAATACGATAAAGAGTGTATCTATGAATATTCAAAAAAAATCTATCGAGAAACATAGACATCAAAAAAGAGAACTAGAAATTCTAAAGGAATCTATTTGTGCTGCTATTGATTCTTACACTGGAAAAGAGGAATTAGAAAAAAAGTATCAACATCAGTTTCTATTAGAAGCTCCCTCTATTTTAGATATTTTTTCGAAAGGAGAAGTGAAATACTTTGAACAGGAATTTGGAATTATGAATCCAAGACCCCATGAGAAAAAAGAATATAAATCAGGTAGAGTCGATTGTATCTTTTATAGATTAGAAGAAAAGAAACTATTAGATATTTATTTTGTAGAACTTAAGGTAAATGATGAAGTGGTACTAGGCGAAAATGGTGTTTTAACACATTTAGATGATATGAAAGGGTATTTATCTCATCATCATGGAGAAGTTAAAAAACTTATTGAAGATAGAATTCAAATGTGGAAGGGGGATTCCAAATTTCATCTAGATAATAAAGAACCACAATATCACTATTATACGGTTATTGGCTTTGAAGAAGAAAAGTGTAATGAGCATGGACGGAAAGTATCTAAAGAACGCTCACTCGTACGAGAACATTTAGAAAAATTGCGTACGAAAGAAGGTGTTCATCAATTGATTCAGGAAAAACTTATCAAAGATGCTGACCACTACTTTCAAAATCAATGTGTTTACTCGCTAAAACCAGATTGTGATACCCAATTCTTTTTAGAAAAGAATAACTGGGATAAAAAGCATATTGGTAGAGAATTTCAAAATGTGACAGAAGAACTTTATCCAGGATTAAATCAATGAGAAAGCGAAATATTACGTGTATTGGTTCTCGTGCTTACTATGAAGAGGCTATGGGACTTAAAAGAGAACAAAGTTTTCAAATGGTCTTTCTTTCTAGGTATCAAGATATTCGAAGAAAACAAGGATTTGCTCTTTTACTCACGATAGATGATTTATATGGCTATTATCCTGATCAAGAAGAAATCGATGTCTATGAGATTGACCGGTATATCCGTTCACATTTACGCCATTTTGATTATGTCATTGTCTTTTCAGTTGATGAGTTTGATTTTGGAAGAGTTCCTTATTCCCATACCTTTTTCGTTTGGGCCAATAACTATTTTGAAGAGGGAGATTGCGACTTAACGGCTTTGTTAGAAGAATTATATGAGAAAAATAAAACCTCAAAAAAGAAACCGTTTTCTAAAAAGAAAATGGAACAGATTCATCGTCTTAAAAATTATCTTGTGAGAAGTAAAAGAGAGTTTTTTTCAACCGAGATGATTGAAAATCGTTTTCATGTCAATAAAAAGTGGGTTTACCGCTATATGCATGATATGAATACTCTCTATGATAATATCGGATTTAACCGTAAAAAAAGACTATGGTATGTCGTAAAAAACAACTATCATAAATAGAATCTATATAGATAAGTCATAGAAATATGACTTATTTTTTTGTCCACTATAAAATACATGTTCAGCAATTCCTTTTCAAATATGTTATATTGATATCACAAAGGAGGAAAGTATGTTAGATTTTGTCAATTATTTACTATCTAGAAAGGATAATATGAGAGAACAACTCTTATTACTATCGGAATATCAAGACTCTATGGAAGTACAATTATATATCTCTATCTTGCTAGAAGGTTCTTCCCCTTATGTTTCGAATGCGATTTATCGCTATTATTATGGGTTAGAGATTGAAGAGCTCCCAAGACCAGAGGAGAGAATTTTTTTTTTAGGAGATAGCGAGTTTGTTAATCAACTTCTTTCATCGAAAGATAATATGAAAGAACAACTCATTTTATTGCGCGAACATCGACAAAAACCAGAAGTAGCGTCTTACATGGAGGAGTTTTTAAAATTATCGCATTCTTCCTATTGCAAGTATTTAATAGAGAAGTATTATTTTAATCACCCAGTAGAAGAAGTGATGAGAGAGGAGTATAAACTAACAAGTATTGAGGTTTTCCCAATTTCAAGAGTTCAGGAGAAATTCTTAAACTATTCTCGCAAGAAGTTGCAAGAGAAGAATCAAAAGTGGAAAGTTGGAATGGAGGTTATTGTTTTAAGTGGCTGCTTTCAAAATATGGTAGGCACGATTCGAAAAATGAACAAGAAACAAAAGATTGCCCAAATAGCTCTTTCCATATTTGGACAAGAAACACTTGTGGAAGAAGATTTTCATAATTTGATGATATTACCTATGAAAAAAGGGGAAGAACATGTTTCCTAGTTCTTCCCTAGATACTCTTTTTCCTTTAACCTTTATAGGATGTAGGTTAGATGCAAAAATTCCTTTCATTGTATCCCTTTTAAAACAGTGGGCTATTTATGAGAACCGAAAAATATTTCTTTATAGTTTTCGCGTTCGGAGTGATTTTTATTGTGAAAAATTAATCTCATCTCTATCGGGAATAGATTATAAAATAATCAAGGCGTATCGTTATCCCTATGTAGGAATTAGTAAGAATCATAAAGATAAAATCGATAGAGATTCTTATATCGATGCGATTGAAAGGATTCAAAGAAGTCATCTCATCATGTCCTCCCAAAAAGGGATACCTGATGAGGATATTGTCGATTATTTATTAGATGATTTTGAGTTCGAACTTTTACTCATCGATGACTTTGATTATCTCGTGTTAGAATCTAACTATGATAAGGAAACGATTATGAGTATGTTAGAACAATATGCGAAGAATCATCTTGTAATGATGATAGTAGGAGGAGAGAAAACTCGCCTTGAAGAATTTCAAAAAAAGTATCAGAGTCCAATGAATTCCTTTTATTATGGAACTCAGAAAAAGGGACGAGATAAAATGATTTTGTTAGAAAAAATAGGAGGTTAGATATGAAAATTAATATTCGAAAAGGTACGAATCAAATTGGTGGTTGTATGACGGAGATTGCGACAACACATGCTCGAATTTTAATCGATTTTGGAAGAGAATTATCGAGTAGTTCTCCTATAGAAGAACCAGTTGCCATAGAGGGATTAACGTATGGAAACCCTCATTATGATGCCGTTTTTATTACGCATAGTCATGAAGATCATATTGGTTTTGTGGAATATATTAAGGAAGAAATTCCTGTTTATGTAGAACCATATGCTTCTTTGATTTATCATTTAACGGGAGAGTTTTTGGGAAAAGAAAGGAGCTACCGGACGGTAACAGACTTTTCCTATGGAGAGACTATCATGATTCAAGATTTAAAGATTACACCTTATTTAGTGGACCATTCCTCTTTCCATTCAACGATGTTTTTAGTAGAAGGAGATGGGAAAAGAGTTCTTTATACGGGAGATTATCGAAGTCATGGACGAATTGGTAAAATTTTTAAGAAGACATTAGAACAAATAGGAGAGGTAGATTGTTTAATTACAGAGGGTACGACGCTTAGTAGAGAGGACGCTCCTGCGATGAGGGAAGAGACATTACAAGAAGAAGCTACTCGTATTTTTAAGCAATATGAAGATGTTCTCATTTTACAGTCGTCTACGAATATTGATCGCATCGTAAGTTTTTATAAAGCATCTAGAAAAACGAAGAAGAATTTTATTGAAGACTTGTGGACCGCACAGATTACTTCTCATTTACCGGCTAGTATTCCTAGTCCTAATCGGAATTATGCTCAACTATCTATCTGGATTTCGCCCAAGTATTACCACAAACCGAAAAGTTTTCAGGAAAAATATGTAAAGCCAATGGAACCATATCGTTTGAACGCTTCCTTCCATCAACCCGTTTGTATGATGGTAAAACCATCCATGCTAAAGGATATAGAATTTCTCTATCACCAAAAACATAAATTTCACCATGCTTGTTTGATTTATTCGATGTGGGATGGCTATCAAGAAGACGAGAAGATGAAAGAATTTTTACAGGAAATTGAAAAGATGGGAATACACGTAGTTTATCTACATACGTCTGGTCATGCCGATGGAAAGACGATGAAGATGATAAGTGAAATAGTAAACCCAAAGATAACGATTCCTATTCATACTACCAATCGAGAGATGGCACACAAGTTTTTTCAAAA
>CANRDB010000025.1 GCA_947629315.1 uncultured Bacilli bacterium | reverse complement strand
ACCCTAGAGACGAATAATATTCCTTTGCTTCGAAAAGTAATTGAAATTCCAACAGGAGGGAAGAGTCCTTTCCAATGTGAAGTATATTTCGTTGATAAGGTTGAAAAATCGATGCGTTGGGGAACAAAGAGTCGACTAGAGTTTTTAGAACCTAAATATCAATTTCCTATTTCGATTGGTGCTTGTGGAGAGATGCGTTTTGTAATTGAGGATTCTAGAAAAATCTTATTAAAATTAGTAGGTATCAAAAAAAAATTTGCTAGTGAAAATATCGATGATTTCTTTGAGTCACAAATTTTAATGAAAGTAAAAAATTATATGGCTCAAATTATCACCGAAGAAAAAATTTGCATTTTTGAACTAGATCAACAATTAGAAAAATTTAGTGAAGAATTAAAGAAAAAACTAGACGCAGATTTTGAGGAATTTGGCATTAAATTGACTAAATTCTTTGTTACAACGATTGCGAAACCAGAAGATAATAAACAATATTTAGAGTTTAAAGAATTATACTTTAAACAATCGGTAGCATTAGCAGAAGCAGAATTAAAACAAAAATTAGAATTAATTGAGGAAGATACCAAAGCGAAAAAAGTAGTGATGTCTTCAAAGGCTGAAGCAACGAAACGAAGTCAAGAAGGCTATACGTATCAAGAAGAACAAGCTTATAAAATTAGTGACAAAGTAGCCGAAAATCAAGCGGTTGGACAGTTTACCAATGTTGGTGTCGGTCTTGGCATGATGTCTGGAGTCGGTGCGCCATTAAGTGAGAAGGTAAGCAATCAAGTAAGTGGTGCTTTTGCGAAGATATCTCCTACGATGAATTGTCCTTCTTGTCATAGAGAACTAGAGGGAGATAGTGCTTTTTGTAAATATTGTGGATCACCTATTGTTTCTACCAAAACATGTCCAAAGTGTGGAGCGAGTTTATCTTTAGATGCAGCATTCTGCAATAAATGTGGGGAGAGGTTGAATTCATATGAATAGTAAAAAAATCATGAATATTTTAGGTGTAGGGATATTTGCCATTACCGTTATTCTATTAATTGTGTTACCTTATCAAAAACAAACTTTTAAAATCATTACTACGAAGGATAGTGCAGCGGAACAATATGCTCAGAAAAATCATATTGATGTTGAAATTTTAGCAGATACGCAAAAAAAATTATATACAGAAAACCAAGAAAATTATTCTTATAATGTTTATCAAACGGGAATGGAAATTACGGAATATAAGGGAGTTAGCGAGGAATTAGTGATACCAGTTTCATTAGATGGAAAACTTGTTTTATCCATTAAAGAGGGTGTTTTACAAAATAATTCTCATGTCAAAAAGGTAGTTCTTCCAATCACTTTACTATGGGTTTCCCCTGAAGATTTGAAAAATGTAGAAGTTTTCTGCTACGAAAGTGTGTTGTGTACAAAACTACAAGAGGATGAAAATTTAAAAGTAACAGAACTTAGTGATTCTGATTATTATCACTTTTTTGCTACTACCTTTGACTTTGAATATAATTTAGGAAATACGATTGAAATCGTCAAATATAATGGAGATTCTCATCAGATTATCATTCCAGAAACGATTGATGGCTATGAGGTAGAAAAAGTAAAATTAAAAATAGATGATAGTTTGGAAAGTATTTATATTCCTAGTACTGTAAAAAGTTTGAAACTTACGAATGAAAATAGCCGTTATGATTTCTTATTTTTCTTAGTACTTACATGGATTATGGTAACATTTATCATCTATATGATAATTACTTTCCTTAGTTCTAAAAAAACGGAAAAAGAATACTTTTATCAAGCCCCATTCCTTCTTATTTCTCTTTGCTATTTAGCTGGAGATATGATATTTTATGTATTAGCTTTTTATAATCATTATCACAGTAAAACAATTTTATTAACGGGAATTATTACTTCTATTCTCTATGTCATTTTCTCTGCCATTTTATTGATGTCTAGAAACCGATTAAAGTCGTATGATGAAAAAGTTGCCCAAGCAGATCACTATATCAAAGATACACTTGCGTGTATGGAAGAGTTAAATCAAGAACATTATGATGAAGAAGTTTTAAAAATGATGCAAGATGTAAAAGAATTAATTCGTTACTCTGATCCTATTACCAATGATAAAACCAAAACGATTGAAAAAGAGATTCAAGATAAAATTTTGAATAGTGAGAATGATATAGCGTATTGGCGTGAAATTAAAAAAATGGTACAAAAACGAAATCGTATCTGTAAAGAAAATAAATAAAGTCTCATAAAAAAAGAAATCTACAAGGAGTCATGTAGGTTTCTTTTTATGATATAAGGATAGAAATCTTTCTTTGTTTTATGATACAATAGAAGTAGAATTGAGTGGAAGTAGGAAATATGTAATGAGAACCATTGCCATTGGTTAGCGAAAGAATAAGGTGATGTATGAAAGAAAAAGAAGTCGTACTTGTAAGTGCATGTTTATTAGGGGTTCAGTGTAAATACGATGGAACTGATAATCGTAATGAAAAAATACTTGCTTATTTAAAAGACAAAATAGCGATTCCCATTTGTCCAGAGCAGTTAGGTGGACTTCCCACTCCTAGGATGAGTTCTGAAAGAATAGGAAATCAAGTGATAACGAAAGAGAAAATGGATGTCACAGATTGCTACCAAAAAGGGGCTAGAGAGGCTCTTCGTTTAGCAAAGTATTATGGAATTAAAAAAGCTATATTAAAATCTCGTAGTCCTTCTTGCGGAGTAGGAGAAATTTATGATGGAACATTTTCTCACCGACTAGTGCCTGGAGATGGGGTAACAGCAGAGATATTTAGAAAAGCGGGAATTGAGGTTATTAGTAGTGATGAATGGTAGTACAAAGAGGAAAGAGATATTAGAAAAAGTAGAAATGCTATTATCGATGTACTAGGATGGTTTATTAGGAGGAGAATGGATGCCAGAAGATCAAAATCCTCATTTAGAAAAATCCAGTGCAGAAAATTATCTTTATTTTACGTTACCAATGGCTTTAAATTATCAACGCAATTCTTATACCCTTTGGGAGAATGCCTTGAAAACTTATGAAGATCCGCAAACAAACTTTGTCTTTTCTCCCAAAGAATGTTTAACTAGGGGAGTTGAAGAAGTAAGACAAGCCTTAATGAAATATAAAGTTGCTCTTCAACCACAGAAACAAACAGAGATTTGGATGACATTATGTCGTACCTTGGTAGAATGGTATGATGGAGATATTCGGAAATTATTAGATGAGATGGATAATGATGTCAATCGTATTCGCGAATGGATACAAGTTACTCATCGGAAGCAATTTCCTTATTTAGCAGGTACAAAAATTTGTAATTATTGGATGTATGTTCTCTACCAATATACAGATCGAACGTATCAAAATTTAGAAGATTTAACAGTAGCCGCCGATACCCATGTATGTAAAGCTACTTATCGTTTAGGTTTAATTACGGAGGAACAATTTTCATCGAGCCATGTCCAACAAGATGTGATGGATGCTTGGAATTGTTTTTTAAAGGATACTCCCTATAAACCAATTGATGTTCATACTCCTCTTTGGTTGTGGAGTAGGAATGGATTTCCAGAATTAGTGTTTTCTCATCAAAAAGGAAAGGAGATAGCGAATGAGAAATGTTGTTTTAGTAACAGGTAGTAGTAGAGGAATTGGAAGGGCTACTATTTTAGAATTTGCTTCCAAAGGTTATGATGTAGTAATCAATTATCATCAACATGAACAAGAGGCATATACCTTACAAGAAGAAGTAGAAACGAAATATGGTGTGAATGCTTTAGTGGTACAGGCAGATGTTGGAAAGGAAGAAGAGGTTCAAAAGTTAGTTCAAAAGACAATCGATACTTTTGGAAAAATCGATGTCTTAGTCAATAATGCTGGAATTGCGATTGATAAGCCATTAGAGGAACGTCAAGTCAAGGATTGGGTTGATACATTAAATACAAATCTATTAGGGGAATATTTAGTTGCAAAATATGTTGGAAAGGAAATGATGAAACAGAAAAAGGGTAGTATTATCAATATTTCTAGTACCAATGGTATGAATACATTCTTTCCTTCTTCTATCGATTATGATGCTTCTAAAGCAGGAGTGATTTCTTTAACCCACAATTTAGCGTTAGCTTATGCTCCTTATATTCGTGTGAATTCCGTCGCACCGGGATGGGTAGATACCGATATGAACAAAGATTTACCAGAGACAATCATTGCCTATGAATCTGAAAAAATCTACTTGAAACGTTTTGCTCAACCAGAAGAAATTGCCCATGTTATTTTCTTTTTAGCAAGTGATGATGCTAGTTACATCAATGGAGAAGTAATTAAAGTAGATGGAGGATATTAAAAAAATCGCTTATGCGATTTTTTTAGTGATGCCACCCTGTATAATCATTTTTATGTTCTAAAATCTTTTGTATATGACTTTCCGTAGTTTTCATGAAAGGATTGGGATGAAAGGTACCATCATCGTTTAGTTCAAAAAGAAGACGAAGCGTTTCGATTTGATTAGCAGTAGCTTCTTTTCCGTAAAACTGTGGATTTGGTAAGATAGAATAATCGAAATATTGTCTTTCTCCTTGATAGGATTCTCTATATTCTTGTCTCGCAAATAAACCATACCCATAAAAGTGAACAAGAATGGTTCGTAGTTGTTGAAAATGAGGAAGTAGTTTGCCATCTTTCTCTTTGGGATAATTCTCAAAGTCTTCCCAAGCATGAGAAGAAATGGTTTCTTTTGCAATTTTCTTAGCAGAACTTTCTAATTGTTGAGATGGGTTACACCCTGTATATCCTTTTGCTAGATAGAACTTTCCATCTGGTAAAATGAAAGCATTATGATGAAGAATACATTCTTTGTTAGTCTTCATATCTTGTATGCTATAAATTTGTAACTGTTGAATACGCATATAAATCCCTCGAATCGTTTTCTATTATAACATAAGTATGAAGATATTCCAACCTTGATTTTTGGGGGAAAATAATGGATACTCTAGCAAAAAAAAGAAAAATATAGTATATTGGAAATAGGAAAGTTGATAGAATAACATAGAATGGTTCATCAACTGTTTAAGGAGGAATTATCATGAGTTCACTGTTCTCTCAAAATTCTCAACCAACGAATTATACCAATCATACATTGACGGATCTTTCTTCGAAAAGATCCCCTTTGATGACGAACGGTTATTCTACCCCTTTACAACAGAAGGTAGCAACTGCTTTGGAAACGATTGAGGAGATGTCTCTACAAACTTCTATTACAGAGGCTACGGATGCCCAGAAAATATTGTTTACACAGTTTTCTTATCTTCCATTGGATTTTGACAAGGTCCAAAGAAAATTAAGCCAAGGAACAGTAACGGTTCGTTCTTTAGTCACTATGTTAAAAAATCCAGAGGAAGTTTATCTTGGTTCTGCTGCTGGTATGGCAACAGGATTGCAAGTAACACCGCAAGAGATTCTCCGTAATATGATTCAAAATGGCTTTGGAGATATGCAGGTTTTAGGAGTAGAGGCGGATGAAAAAAGTGGATTTAATGCTATGGCCTTAAAAGATGACAATGACAATATTATTCTTTTATATCGAGGAACAGATATTTCTACTCCAACGTCTTTTGTGAAAGATTCTCTAACGGATGTGACCGAGTTTTTAACAGAAGATGATGAACAAGTACAAAAAGCAGAACAATTTTATGAACAATATGCTGCCAATTCTAACAAGGTTTATCTATTTGGACATTCGCTTGGAGGAAATTTAACGGAACATGTCTATGCAGATCATTTTGAGCATATTAAGGATGCTTTTGTCATCGATCCTTTTCCTATCTCTCAAAGACAGTTAGATACAGAAGAAAAGGTGGCTGCTTTTAATAATGCTGATAAATTTCATTGTTATGTAGTAGGAGGGGATTGGGTTTCAGAATTACGGGATACCAATCTCTATGAGCAGAATATTCGATATATCAAAAATAATAATAGCTTAAAAGATCATATTATGAGTGATCATGCCTTAGAAATGGCTACTTGTAAGGAAGATGGTTCTTTTGAACTCGTCACTAAGGAAGAGGCTTATCAGAATCATCAACATTCTTTTAGTAGAGAAACGATTCAACAAGTGGCTACAACAGGAGATACCATTCACGATTTTCTACTAAAATAGAAAAGAAAATACGGTTGTACTTTCTTTTTTTTGTGTGATATAATGGTACTGGAAAGTAGGGAAGTAGAGTGAATAATAGTGGATATAATATGCAGAATATGCAGATGATGCCAACGCAGAATCCAAAAAAGAATTCGCTTTGGTGGATTCTTGGCATTCTTGCGGTTGTCATTGTCGTAGTTGTTGTAGTTATATTAGTCTCTAATAAGAAAGAGGAAACGAGTTCAACACCAGAAAGTAACACCAATTCAAATAGTGGTACCAATATAAATAGTGATACCAATAGTGATGTCAACACGAATACCAATACAAATCCAAACATTGCTGCCAATTCGTTTATGATGGAAATTGATAAAGTTACTGTACAGAATGGTAGCGAAGTATATGTAACTGGTGTCGTTCGGAATTTTGATATTAAAGTTGGCGATAGAGTGAAAGTATTGGGAGGAGAACAACCTACCAAAGAAGCAATTGTGCAAAGTATTCAAAATAGTTCTGGACAAATTGTCAACAGGGCATCGGTAGGAGAGACAGTAACCATTTTGCTACCAAATGTGACAAAAAAAGATGTAATAGAACACGAACTATTAGTAGATAGCGTTGTGAATCATATCACTGTTGTGGTTTTAGCAGATTTCTATGTATATACTAGTGAAGAGGGAGGAAGACATACCCCATTCTTTGACAATTATGCTCCAAGAGCCCGTTTTTATGCAGAGGAATATAATCACAACAATGAACAGAATAGGGATATCTTTGATACCAAAGGAACGATTACTTTGCCAGCTGATGTAGAAATGGTAAGCCCTGGTGAGAACGTACAGGCAAAGGTGACATTAGAAAATCCGATGGCTGTTGTGATTGGCGAAGAATTCTACTTAGTAGAGGGTGGACGAAAAGTTGCTATCGGTAAAGTCATCAATGTGGATTATCAATTAGAAAGCTAGGTTCTAGCTTTTTTATATGCTTGGCAAATTTTTTAAAAAACGTTATAATGATATTGGTGATAGTATGAGAGTAGCAGTGTTTTCAGATATTCATGGCAATGTGAGAGCATTACAGGCCATTTTAGAAGATATTCATCAAGATTCTTTTGATGCCATTTACTATTTAGGGGATGCCATCGGTTTAGGACCAAAACCAAAAGAATGTCTAGAACTATTAAAAAGTTCTGGGGTAGAAATGATACTAGGCAATCATGAACTTTACTATCTTCATGGTACTGCCATTGATGATACGATTGATTCTACCCAAATGACCCATTATCAATATATCAAAAGTATTGTAGGAGAAGAATGGCGAGAGTATTTAAAACAGTGCCCTTTATGGATAGAACAAAAGTGGCATGGGAAAACTTTTCTATTTCAACATTTCTTTCAAAAGAAAGAACATTCTTCCTATCCTTTTCAAAATCTAGGAGTCATTCATCAAGATGTGGAATCGCTTCTTCATCACGACTATACTTTTATTGGACATCAACATCAAGCATTTACTCTAGAGGGAGAAAAGATGCTAATAGATGTTGGAAGTAGTGGGTGTACGAAAGAACAAGAAACGAGTTATACCATTTTATCGATAGACTCTACCATTTCTGTAGAGAAAAAAACAGTCCCTTATGACCGTCAAAAATTGATAGAAGATTTCCAAGAGAGAGATTATCCAAATCGAAATTTTATTGCGAAAACATTTTTTGGAATTTCTCTTGATTAGAAAGTTTTCCATCATAGAAAGTTGAAAATCCACTTTATTTTTGTTATGATAAATTCGGTGATGCTTATGGAAAACCAAATTGTGATTACGTCTGGTAAAAAGTATATTGATATTGATGGGTATGCTGGCATTTTTGCCTATCGGGAATTGTTGCGTCATCTCGGTTATCAAGCCTATGCTTATACGAGTGCGAAAACCAATGAAAGTGTTCCTGAACTCATCAAACAGTTCCCTTTTACTTTTGATCAGGTTTCTTTTGAGAAGCCAACGAAGTATGTCGTTTTAGATGTATCTAATCCTGACTTCTTAGAAGAACGAGTAAAATTAGAGGATATTATCGAAGTCATTGATCACCATACAGGGTTTGAAGAGTATTGGAAGGAAAGGGGAACCAACCACATCATTGAATTTATTGGTTCCATTTGTACGATTATTTTTGAATTATATGAAAAAAATCATCTAGAATCTACTTTGAGTGAGGATATGTGTAAATTACTCATGGCGGGTATTTTAGATAACACTCTCAATTTAAAAAGTACCATTACGACAAAACGGGATATCGATTGTTATCACAAATTACAAAAAATTGGTAAAGTAGACGAACGTTGGCGGGAAGAATATTTTGAGGCATGTTATGGAAATTTAGAAAATCATTTAGAAGAATCTCTAAAAGAAGATATCAAGGTGGAAAAGGTAAGTTCATATTTACCAGAAACGATTGGACAGATTATTGTTCTTTCCAAGGATACCGTGTGGAAACAATTGGATGTTGTTCATCGTGTCTTTGATGTCAATCCTTCCTGGCTTTTAAATGTCATTTGTTTAGAAGATGGAAATAGTTATCTCTTCTATGGTGGAGAGTATAAGGAACTTTTAGAAGAACTGTTCGGTGTTTCTGAACAAAAGCAATGTCTCACGATTCATCCTTTTTTACTGCGCAAGCAAATCATGAAAAAAGCTCGTGAATTCGATCAAAAGAAAACTAGTTTGAACTAGTAAATATATAGGGGTTTCCAAAAACTTAAAATTCATCCTTTTTTTGAACAAAATCTATGGACATGACTATCCATTTTATGGTATAACATTATGGGCTATAAGGAGGGTGGTTTTATGAAGAAAAAAATTTGTGGAACCGCTTTACAAGAAAGTCAAAAAAAAGAAGATTTTAAATCTTTCTCAAAAGATGGATTACCATCTCAAAAAAGAAAAAAATTACGTATCTTTTTAGGAACAGTATGTGGATGTATCTATCTATATAGTTTAAAGCATCAAACTTTGATTTCTCCAAATGATACTGTTCTTTTACAAGATAATTATTGTGAAGACGATAATCCTCTCTTCGCAACGGTTGGAGATAAAAATATTTATATCGTCAAAGAAGGAATGGAATTATCGACTAATCAAGAAGATATTTGGATTAGTGATTTGCGTGATAAAGATGCTGATATCAAAATCTTTGCTTCTTATCGTATTCAGGATTGGAATTTACAATCTAAAATTATTGATTTAATATTAGAATACAATGAACAATATCCTAGTACGACGCCATGGACTAGAAGTAAATCATCTTTACAGACAGAATGGCTAGTTCACAATATTGCTTATCAACTTCATTACGAAGAAAAAAGTAGTCGTGATGTAGATTTTCATAATGATGAAGAACAAGTTTATCGTTTGATAAAATAGATAGAGGAAATTATGCAGTTACCAAAAGAATTTGAAGAGAGAATGCGCCATTTGATTGTCGATTACGAGGAGTTTAGAAAGAGTTTAGAGGAAGAAAACGAAAAGGGAATTTGTATCAATACGAAAAAAATTTCCGTATCAGACTTTCTTCGTCTTCAAGCTTTTCCTGTTATTCCCATCCCAGGCAGTCCAAATGGCTTTTACATTTCTAAAGAACTAAAGATAGGAAGACACCCTTATCATCATGCAGGGCTATTTTATTCGCAAGATCCAGCTGCTCATATGACGATGAATTTAATTGATATTCAACCATCTGCTAAAGTATTAGATTTGTGTGCCGCACCAGGAGGAAAAAGCATGCAAGTAGCACAACAGTTAGAAAGTGGATTTTTAGTAGCGAATGAAATTCATCCCAAACGTGCTCAAATCTTATATAGTAATATGGAACGAATGGGATTTTCGAATGTGATGGTATTGTCTGCCAGTCCCAAAGAATTGAGTGAAATCTATCAAGGATATTTTGATTTAGTAATCGTGGATGCCCCATGTAGTGGCGAAGGTATGTTTCGCAAAAATGAAGAATCTTTAGAGAATTGGAGCATTGCGAATATTGATTTGTGTGTTGAACGGCAGAAAGAGATTTTAACGTATGCTTCTCGTATGGTAAAAAAAGGAGGACATATTCTCTATTCTACTTGTACGTATGAATGGGAAGAAAATGAGGGGATGATAGAATGGTTTACAGGAAATTTTCCCTACACTTGTGATACTTTAAAACCGTTAGGAGAACCGGGAATTGGAAATCCTCTCTGTCGCCGTTTTTATCCTCATAAATGGAAAGGGGAAGGACAATTTGTAGCTTATTTGAAAAGCAATCAAGAAATGGAAGAAAAAGTTCAAAGAGCATCTTTCATGCCAGTGAACAATCCTCTTGTACAAGAATTTTTGATAAATCTAAAAGGAACTCATACTTTATATCAATCTCATCAACACGTCTTTGAAGTAGTAGACCATAGTGGGATGCATTTCGTCTCTTCTGGTGTCCAATTTGGAGAAATGAAAGATCGTTACTTTCTTCCTAGTCACTATGTGTTTAAAGCATATGGTCAAAATTTTCTTCATTCTCTAAATCTTCCTCTTACAGATCCAAGAACTGATGCCTATCTAAAAGGAGAAGAAATTATGGCTGATGTTCCAAACGGATATGGAGTATTATTAGTGGATGGATACCCGTTAGGTGGGTTTAAAGCATCAAACGGCAGATTAAAAAATCACTATCCAAAAGGACTTCGCAATCTATAAAAATATTTCTAGAAAAAGACTACTAACGATACTAGTAGTCTTTTCATTCTATTTTATGGAATGATGAAATCTTGGTATTTTTGAAATAATTCATATCCTTTTTGAATAGCCTCTTCCATAGGGTAGTCTTGGACATATTGGCGCAAAATTTGAATAATAGATTGATCTTGAATTTTGATTTGATAAAAAATGGGATAGGACTTTAAATCCCCACTTGTATACCGGTGAAAAATATCATTATGGAGAATTGGATCAATCATGGCTTCACTTAGATACCAGGCAATATGAGGTGGAGAAAACACTTCCTTAGAATCATGAGGATATAGTTCTTTCCATTTCTCAAAATAAAGAAAATGACATAATTCGTGAATAGTAGTAGCAATGAATTCTTCTGGCGATATTCCATAATTGATATCAAAACAGAGTGCTTGAATATCGCGAGGAGCAACTGGTAAAAGACCTACTCTTCCTGTTATCTTTGTATGTTTTTTCCATGAAATATGTAATCGTTTTTCTAAATCACGCATGACATCATCATTGATAGCGTCCCATAATTGTTGATAATGGGAAATTTCCTCACTATTTTTCTTTTGTTCTAAGATTGGTTTTACTTCTCGTTCTAAAAGGAGATAAATTTCTTCATCATTCTTATTTTCGTGAATTTTTCCCTTTAAGAACGGAAATAATTCTATTGTTAAGGAATCAAAAGGAAGGGGACTATGCTTACTATTTTTCGGGTTGGCATACCATACTAAACAATCGAGATTTTCTTCTATATCTAATGCTTCAAAAGTGACATGTGGCATATATTCCTCCTTATGACATGAACTGATTTTATTATATCGAAAACAAGAAAGATTATCAAATTTTTTTAATTATGTAAATAAAGGCGAGAAAGTCGATGGTGATGGATATGGTGGTGTTTTAAACGATAACTTTTCTTTTCTCAATCATCATCTCATCATAAAGCAATAGAGAACAGTTGACAATAGGTATTTTTCTTTGCTATAATTTAATCATTTCGATTACACAATTAGGAGGGAACATGATTGGAATTCGTGAAATATTCAATGCATTAGCGCATCATACTCCTTTATCCTTTGAAAATAAGATGCATACGCTCTATTATAAAAAGATGGATGAGAAGGTATTAACATATCTTAAGAAAATTTTAAAAGGATTATATATTGAAGTGACAGAAGATTATGAAGGAGTCCTCTTTGAATTGATGTCTGATGAACTTCTCGAGGGATGGTGTTGGCAAACTACAGAGTCAGCTATTCTTTTTTTTCAAGATGATGACTGTATTGAAAGAGGAATCCTAAAATTCGGTTACAACTATCCAGACTATGATCATTCTTGGATTTGTTTTACATTTGAAGGAGAGGAATATGTGTTTGATTCTTGTTTAGCCATTTTATGTAAAAAGGAAGATTACTATAAAACTTTTTTAGTGGAACGAAGAGGAAAGGTTTCTGCTCGAGAAGTTAAGAGGACATTATGGAATCAAATTCATATGTTTCATCAAGAAAGAACTGTTTCTTGTGAAAAAAGTTTACGACAAAAATTTTTGAATGGGGAAGAACGTGAAATTGTGATGTCCGGACCAGAGGATCTCAATACACCATTTTATCGAAATCATGTTGGTTATAAAGTGCAAACGGAAGAAGAAAAAATAAAAAAAATAGTTGCTCACTATTATGACTAGTTTACGTCTTTCTTCTTTTTTTGTGTGATATAATGATACTGGAAGAAATTCACCAAAATATCCGTTATATTGAAGGAAAAATTATTAATATCATATGTAAATAAAAGGAAAGTTTTATGATAAAATAATGTTGGTGGTTTTTGTGCAGTTAGAAGATTTAAAAACGGAATATGATAAACTTCAATTACAATATGGAGCGAAAGAATTAGATTCCATTTATAGTGGTGGTTGTACGAAGAACCCAGATATTTGTTTTGTGTTTATGAATCCAACTGGACGGAATATAGCGTCATCTAAAAATTGGAAAGGGCTGAAATCTCCTTGGATAGGAACTAAAAATATATGGGATTTATTTTTTGAACTACATTTAATGGATAAAAGCATTTATCGAAAAATCAAGGAGATGAAAGGTAGCGACTGGACGGAAGCATTTGCCGAAGAGGTTTATAAGGATGTCGAACGTCATAAATACTTTATTACGAATTTAGGAAAATGTACACAAATAGATGCTAGAGAATTACCTGATAAGGTTTATCAAAAATATTTGCATTTGTTAGAGAAAGAATTTGAAATCATCAAACCTAAAGTAATTATTCTATTTGGCAATCAAGTTAGTTCTATTGTATTACAACAAAAGATATCCGTTTCACAAGTGAGAAAACAACTTTTTGAGAAAACGATTAATGGAAATACCTATTCCTTTTATTCCGTTTATTATCCAGTGGGAAATGGAAGATTTCATCTTGATAAATCTATTGAAGATATAAAATGGATAATGAATCGTTTATCTATCTACAATCAGGAGGCTATGGAGGATGAAAATAAGGAAAGCATTGCAGGAGTATATTGAAAATAATATATTTCCCATTTATGAACAAAATGACTCGGGACATGGAATGGAACATATCCAATATGTGATTGCCAGGAGTATGGAATTTGCAAAGCAATTTGATAATATTGATTTAGATATGGTTTATGTTATTGCTTCTTTCCATGATTTAGCGCATCATATTGATAAAGATCATCATGAAATGTTATCCGCTCAATTATTTTATGAAAATGAAAAGATGAAAGAATTTTTTACAGAGGAACAAAGAAAAATAATAAAGGAAGCTATTGAAGACCATCGTGCAAGTTTAGGACATGAGCCAAGAAGTACTTATGGAAAAATAATATCTTCTGCTGACAAAAATATTGATATCATCTCGTCTTTAAAAAGAACTCATGCTTATACGATGAAACATTATCCAGATTTGGATTTAGAGGGAATGATTGATAGAGCGTATAACCATATATCCCAAAAATTTGGAATGGAAGGATATGCCAAAATCTATTGTTACAATCAAGAGTTTGAAAATTTTAAAAAAGATGTAGAAACTTTGATAAAAGATAAATTTGGGTTTGCAGTAAAGTATATGGAGGTAAATGGAATAATGGATATAAAAGAAAAGGCAAAATTATTTGCGATTCAAGCTCATATGGGACAAGTTAGAAAAAGTGAACCTGATAAACCAATGATTATTCACCCAATCAGTGTGGGACAACTACTAGAATCATTTGGATATGATGATTCTGTTGTCGCAGCAGGGTATTTACATGATGTTGTAGAGGATACAAATTATACGATTCAAGATATTGAAAGAGAATTTGGAAAAGATATCGCTACCCTTGTCATGGGAGCATCAGAACCTGATAAATCGTTATCATGGGAAGAGAGAAAAAAACATACCATTGAAGAAACGAAAAAACTCCCTCTTAGAAATAAAGTCATTATTTGCGCTGATAAAATAAATAATCTAGAAGATTTGTTTTTAAAATTTGAGAAAAGTGGAAAAAGAGATTTTAGTGCCTTTAAAAGGGGAGAAGAGTCTCAAAAATGGTATTATACAAGCATCTATGAAAGTTTAATATCAGGGGAAGATAAGGAGTTACCAATATTCCTAAGATTAAAAGATATTTTAGATAAGGTATTTGCTCAAAAAGAAGATTTGTTTTTAAGAGATACCATCTTTGTAGATTACCAAGATTACTATGCCAAATTAAAAAAATTACATGCTCAAAAGATTGAATTGCAAAGACTAAAGTCATTCGTAACACTTCCTAAACCTTTTGTTATAGAATTTACTGGTACACCTAGAACAGGAAAAACAACGGTTATCAATAATTTATATGATTTTTTTAAGAAAGGTGGTTTTGATGTTTCTCTAATTGAGGAATTTACAACATCAAAATATTATAAAGAAAAGCTAAAAAGTAAATTTGATAAAATGGGATTAGCCGATTGCAATATTGCCATTATTGATGAGGTATACAAACAATTACAAGCAGCTCTCGCCTCTAGAAAAGAAATTATTTTAGTGGATAGATCAATCAATGATAGACAAATATGGAATTATAGAAGATTTATTCGTGGGGATATGTCAGAAGAACAGTATCTTAAGGTGAGAGATAAATACTCACAAATTTCAAAAGAGTTAATAGACTTTTTAGTCATTACTTATGCCGATTCTCTTATTTCTTTAAGAAGAGATTATACTTCTAGTTTAGCTTTAGAGAAAAGATCTTTCTTGAATAAAGAGAACATTGATGAATATAATGATAGTTTACATTCATTACAAGAACTATTTGCCGATAGCGTTGATTCTTACCTGTTATTAGATACTTCTAATAGAAGCATGAATGATACTTCTATTGAAGTGGCATCTCAAGTGTTACCGGTTATGAGAAAAAGATATATTAAAGAATTACAACAAAAGTATCATGAGAAATAGAAGAAATTTCTTTTAAAGATAACGACATTATAGAATTAGATTATAGTATGAGGATGTGATAGTATGCCTTCTGCAAGAATACATGAGGCTATCGTGAAAGAATTGAATGTTGATCAAAAATATAACGAATTATTATTAAGAATTGGTACGGTTTCTCCGGATTGTTGGAGAAATGTAGAACCTGAAAGTGGCGTCAAAGATAAATATTTATCTCATTTTTGGGATTTCCGAATCAAGGATGGACAAGCGAATGATTATAAAGAATTTTATTTAAAATATTTCCATAAATTAAATCAACCATTTTACTTTGGCTATTTAGTTCACTTAATAGTGGATCAGTATTGGAAGACGGTTATCGATCCACAATATGAAGTCGTTGAACATGGTATCCAAGGTTTTCGATTAAAAAATGGAACATTTCATGATAATGAAAATTGGTGGGGATACTTTGATTCTTTAAAGATGCAAAAGCAAATTGCTAAAATATATCAATTGGGTATTTTTCCAATTAATCGGGAAGATTACATGGACTTTGAATGCAATATAGATGAATTAAACTTAAATGGACTATTTGGAACAAACGGAACATTGAATTATATTAATACCAATATAACCCCTGGAGAAGTAATAGAGGAATCGGAAATATATGACATTCATCAAGTTATCTCTCATATAAAAGAAACTGCTGAATTTGTAAAACAAGAATTAGAAAAACTCGCCATGATGAAAGAAGAAAATGATGCTAAAATGAAAATTGCAGTTGATATAGATGATACCATACTTTGTACGAAAGAATTGGAAGATTTCTATTGGCAAGAATTTTTAAAGAATCATTCCAATATTGATCCCCATAAGCAATATGTATGGGGAGATTCTGAACTAGCTTTATTTTGGAAATTATATAGAGAAAAAATGGCGTTTGGTAAAGTGAAACCTGGAGTTAAAAAATCATTACAACAACTCATGAATGATAATTATCAAGTGGATTTATTATCAGCTAGGCCATTAGATAAATATGCTTCTTTAAAGAAAAGACTTGTTGAATATTTTGAACAGAATGAAATTCAATATCATTATATGAATTTAGGATTTCATTCCAAAAAAGAATTTTTAGAAGAACATCAATATGATATACTCATCGATAATGATTTGCGTAATATGAAAGAAGCTGAGTCGGTTGGTGTCATTCCCATTTTGTTTGGTAAGGATGAAAGTTATGAGGGATATCAAACGGAGTATTGGGAGGAAATACCAATGATAATATCTAACATTGCTTCCTTACAAAATGCCAAGTCAAACAATCACAATACGAAGATATTTTAGGAGATTCATATGGTACATGTATTTGAAAAAACTTGCAAAACACAAGATAACAAATTTGGAATAAGAGAAATAACAGATGAAAATCCATTTAAAAATGGACCGTGTATTATTACGATTTTAGCGCTTCCTATATTTTTAAAAAATATTAATGGATCTTTAAGACAAGTAGCAGAACTTGTTAATCCCAATATAGATAATCATTATGATTCCAGTAGAAGATTATTTGGATTGGGATTTGGAGACTATAGTGAACAATATGGAAGATTTTCTAGAGTGAGTCCCACGCAAGAGGAACTAGAAGAATTTTTAAGTAAATATTTCTTTCCATTATTTGTTGATAATGATAGAAAAGTAGATGTTTTACAAGCTATGAAGAATTTTAGAAATATAACTTTTTTAACATATTGTAATGGCGCAAAAGTATTTACAGCAATTGAAGAAAGAATAAAACAAAAAATGAAAGAGATTGGTTATTCTATGAGGAAGTAGGAATGATTTTTTCTTAGGTTTGTTTGGCAGCAATAAGTGGTAATGTCATTAGTCGTACAGGAACTTCATCTTTAGCAATCTCTTTTGGTGATATAAATGATTATGATTATGAGCAAAATCAAAACACCATCGAAAATATGAAAAATAGGGGACAAGGGTTCATAAATTATGATTCTTCCATTGGATTTGCAATCGCAAGTGATGGGGAACATTCTTTTAAAAAACATATGACAGGAGATTCCGTTTTATCTTCTAGGATTTCTTGTTTCTTAAATACATCTATAGATAATGTTTTAGAAAATAGAAATAAGGATATTATAAATCCTATCACATATGAAAAAATCCAAAATGCATTTGATATTTTGGATAGTTCTAATCATAAAACATTATAATATTTCAAATTCTATAAGAAATATAGAAAGAATGATTATTTATAAAGATGATGAGATTGTGACACCACTGGTGATTCAATTACCGTTGACAAATAATCTTCTTATTTTAAGTGGAACTAAAACACAGGAAGAAAGACTATTTTATTTATAATTATCTATTAAAAATCATTGTTCTAAAAGAGAATTAGTAGGCAAATAACCTCATCTTATTATGAAAGATATATGCTATCTGATGATAAACAAATAAAATGTGGTGGGAGTACTAGCATATTGTTTGATTATAAAAAATTAACGTCGCATGATTAGCGCGACGATTTTTGCTTTTTGAACGATTGTGGAGATATTTACAACGTTCACTCATAGCGATTTGATATATAAAATATCAATCTCTGATAATATTTTAGTACAAATTATTTTGCATGTCTCGAAAAAAAATAACATTTTATGTTAAAATTCTTATTAGAAATGGATGTGTTAACATGAATAATAAACTTAAAACATGGCATTTTGGAATTGATAATGACAAATTAGTAGAACTAGTATTATCTGGTAAAAAGACTGCTACAACTTCAATATATGATGAAAATGATGAGTCAGTTATAGGTGAAGAATCAATACTAATTTTTGATAATGAAAAAAAGGCTTGTATAACTAAAACAAAAAAAGTAATAATAACTGAATTTAAAAATATTGATGAAAAACTATCTATTCTTGAAGGAGAAGGAACTTTTGAAGAATGGAGAAAAGCTCACATTGAATATTTTAAAACTATAAATCCAGATTTTAATGAGAATACAAAAGTAGCATTTGAAATATTTGAGGTTAAGGAAAATTTAATTGAACAGCGTTTAGAACTTGCTAGAACAATTTCAAAAACTAATAGAGATATATTTGGGGATATTGAAAGTATTGAAGAAATAAATGCTGGATTTAATAATAGTATTTTTAGTATTAATGGTAAATATATAATTAAAATTTGTGGAGATTCAAAGAAAGAAAAATTATTTGATACAGAAGCTAATTTTTACAAGTCTAATCAAGATAATGAAAATATTCCAATTTTATATAGATACGATAATTCAAAAAATATTGTTCCTTATGTTTATGAAATAATAGAAAAAATAAATGGGCAATCAGTTTATTATCATTGGTATACAATGAATGAACGAGAAAGAGAAGAATTTGTAAAAGAATTAGTTGTAGTATTAAAAAAAATTCATTCAAAAGAATATCAAGCCTATGATTGGAGTTCTTATATAAAAGAAAAAGTTTTATCATGTTTCAATCAAACTATTGATATGTTTAATGAAGATGAAAGAACTATTATTTTAGAGTCACTTGAAAAATATGATGAAATATTATCAGATAATAAGTTTTGCTTAATTCATAATGATTTACACTTTGATAATATTTTATTAGATGACAATAATAGCATAAAATTAATAGATTTTAATGATTCACAAGTAGCACCTTTTGATTTTGATTTAAGATTGTTATATATGAGTGTATCATTACCTTGGAAATGGGCAAATTCTGAAATAGATCCATTACAAAAGCCTGAAGATTATCAAAACTTATTTGAATATATTAAGAAATATTATACTGAATTAAAAAATGTTAAATATTTGAAAGAAAGAATGACCGTATATTGGGTATTAGATGATTTTGAATTATTACCTAGATTTAGAAATAGTGAAGATAAGGAGAGAATTTTAATAAATTGCCAAAAGATTTTAGATAGTTTTAAAAATGAAAAGTGGTTGAAATAATTATAAAAAATTTTATATTTATAATGGAACCTAGTGGAATTGGTAAAACTGCTTTGCAAAAGAATTATTTAAACATTATAAGGGAGTTTATTTTGAGCAAAATATGATTCCTAAATTTGTTGTTCCGAAAGGGGAAGATGAAGTTAAATTTGAGGAACAAGTAATGTGGGAATTCTCAATTATGTTATGAAAATATTTTCATTAAAAAATATCATTGTTCTTGATTTAGTGCTTTATTATTTTGTCTTTGACAGTATATCAAAACGTCCTGTGGGGATTTTTTTACTTTAATAAAAAATCATCTCTAGTAGAGATGAAATATATTTGAAAGTCCGAGCATTTCGAACAGATTCGCCAATGGAGCGTATGGAGAAGAAGTAGAATAACTTTACTCATACTTGAATAATAGGTAGTAATAACTACTAACTAATATAAGTATATCATATTTTACAAAATTTTGTTGCGTTTTTATACTTGCTCACTTGTTTTCAAATTATACTATAAGTATAATTATTATCGGAACATTTAATAAGTTGGGTGGAGCCAAACTTCTTAATTGAAGGGAGGCGAGAATATGAACAAGAAGGATTTTTTAATTCTATCTTTAGTAATAATTATCTTCCTTTTACTATTTTTACTATTTATAGTCTTAATATAAAAGAAATCCACCTAACTCAGCAATGATTTAGGTGGAGTCAAAATTTATCAGGCTACACTCAACATGCGATTATTGAATGTTCCCTTTTTATTTTATGCAAATTTCCTTGCTAAATACATAATATCATAAAATTAGTATTTATGCAAGTTATAAACAAAACTGGAGCAAGTGACCAGAATCGAACTGGCATCCCAGCCTTGGCAAGGCCGTGTACTAACCATTGTACTACACCTGC